>JALQUQ010000018.1 GCA_023263735.1 Paracoccaceae bacterium
TCCAGCAACAAAACGGGCGCATCGCGCAAGATTGCCCGCGCGATGGCGATCCGCTGTTTCTGCCCACCGGACAGCATCACCCCGCGTTCGCCCAGAAAGCTGTCATACCCATCCGGCAGCGCCAGAATGAAATCATGCGCGGCCGCAGCCTTGGCCGCCGCTTCGACCTCGGCATCCGAGGCTTCGGGACGCCCGAACCGGATATTGTCGCGCGCCGTGGCGGCAAAGATCACCGGGTCCTGTGGCACCATGGCAATCGCGCGGCGGAAATCCTCACGCGACAAATCGCGCAGGTCGTGGCCGTCCAGCGTGATGACCCCCGATTGCGGATCATAGAACCGCATCAAAAGCTGAAGAATGGTCGATTTTCCCGCACCCGACGGCCCGACCAAGGCAACGGTTTCCCCCGGTTGCACCGCAATCGACACGCCTTGCAGCGCAGATTGCTGCGGGCGGGCCGGATAGTGAAAGGTCACCGCCTCAAACCCGATGCCACCGCGAATGGGATGAACCAATTTCAGGGGGGTGGCCGGGTCTTGCACCGTGTCATCGACGTTCAAGAGTTCGACCAGACGTTCGGTCGCCCCAGCCGCGCGCTGCAACTCGCCCCAGATTTCCGACAAGGCCCCAACCGACCCCGCGACCATCACGGCATAGATCACGAACTGGATCAGCTCGCCCGCGCTCATCATGCCGCCGCGCACGTCGCGCGCGCCCATCCACAGCACGCCCACAATGCCGGTGAACACAAGGAAGATCACGATGATCGTCATCAAGGCCCGCGTGCCGATCCGCGTTCTGGCCGAGGCAAAGGCTTTTTCGGTCACGTCGGCAAAACTTGCCTTCGTTTGGGCCTCATGGGTAAAGGCCTGAACCGTCTGCACCGACGACAAAGCCTCCGACGCGGACCCCGACGAACTTGCGATCCAGTCCTGATTTTCGCGGCTGAGTTGGCGCAGACGCCGCCCCAGAAACACGATGGGCAGCACAACCACCGGCACGACCAACAGGACCAGCCCCGTCAGCTTGGCCGAGGTCAGGAGCATCAGAACCAGCCCCCCGACCAACATCAGCGAATTGCGCAACGCGACCGAGATCGAAGAGCCGATCAGCGACAGGATCAACGTGGTATCGGTCGTGATGCGCGACAGGATTTCCCCGGTCAGGACCTTTTCATAAAAGGCGGGCGACAGGCCGATCACGCGATCAAACAGCGCCCGCCGGATATCGGCCACGACGCGCTCGCCCAGACGGGTCACAAGGTAATACCGCAGCCCCGACCCAAGGGCGAAGACCAGCGCGATCCCGACCGCCGCCGCAAAGTAGGTGTCAAGAATTTGCAGTTCGGCGTTAAAGTTGTCGACCACACGGCGCACGGCCAGCGGCAGCACCAGACTGACCGTCGCGGTCGTCACCAAGGCCAGCGCCGCCAGAACCACCATCGTCCGATAGGGGCGCATGAAAGGGAACAACCCCTGCAAGGCGCCAACCTTTTTGGATGCGGCGCGTTCTTCGGTCGAGGTGTCTTTACCGGCCATCGGGTCCATCCTTTTTGGTCAGGGTTTAGGCAACACATCGCGACACGGCAAGCGGTTCGATTGACGCGCCCCGCAAGTTGAAGCCCTTGGGCCACGCAAACAGCGATTTATCGGCTTTGAACCCTGAAAAACCTGTGCCAAGCTCTTTGAATGGAGGAACCCATGAAGCCAAGCGCCTTTGTCTTTGATGCTTATGGAACCTTGTTTGATGTCACCGCAGCAGCCCGCCGTGCCGCCGCGGACGACCCGTCGGGTCAGTTGCAGCAGATCTGGCCAAGATTGGCGGATGACTGGCGCCGCAAGCAATTGGAATACACGTGGCTGCGGACCATCATGCGCCAACATGCCGATTTCGCCGAGGTGACGGCGGCGGCCCTTGATTGGGCGATGGAGGCGCAGGGGCTGGGGGCCGATCATGCCCTGCGGCAAAAACTTCTGGCGCTTTACGATGAATTGGATGCCTTCCCCGAGGTTGCGGGCGTCTTGACGCGGTTGCGCGAGACGGGGGTGCCTTTGGCCATCTTGTCAAACGGAACGCCGGGCATGCTGAAATCGGCGATCGATCATGCGGGTTTGGGCGATCTGCTGACGGCGGCGCTTTCGGTCGAAGAGGTCGGCATCTATAAGCCTGCCGCCAAGGTTTATGCCATGGTCGAAGCCCGATTGCAGGTTCCGCCGTCCAAGGTGCTTTTTGTTTCGTCGAACGGCTGGGATGTGGCGGGGGCGGCGCATTTCGGTTTTCAGACCGCTTGGGTCAATCGTGGGAACGCCCCGCTGGACCGGCTCCCGCATGTGCCGCGCCACATCCTGAAAGACCTGACCCCGCTTGCCGATCTGATGAAATAACCCGATTCAGAACTGGTTCGTGCCCCTGCGCGCTGGCCCGACGGGCCGCACCTGTTCCTTGCAGCCCGCCCCTTGGGCGCTCATTGGGCGACCAAACCGGATTTCCTATCGTGATCTGGTCAAATTCCCCGAGGTGTGGCCACGAATGTCGCCCAAGCCTTGCAACACAGCGGGCGCTCTGCCATCTGATGGAAAGGCTTTGGGAGCAGTGCGACATGGCTTTGCCAGTACGGGAACAAGTGAAATACTGGGGCTTGGCCACAGCGGTCTTTTTCGCCCTGCTCTGGCTTTTGGGGGATGTGTTGTTGCCGTTCCTTGTGGGGGGCGCGATTGCCTATTTCCTTGATCCAATCGCGGATCGTCTGGAAAACCTCGGTCTGAGCCGCGCGGCCGCCACATCGGTGATCACGCTTGGCATGGTGCTGACGCTGGTGCTTTTGGTGCTGGCGGTCATTCCGACGCTGGTGTCGCAAACGGCAGCCTTGGTGAACGCCGCGCCCGAAATCGCCAAGCGGATGCAGGCGTTTCTGATCGAACGTTTCCCCGAGCTGCAAGACAGCACCTCGACCCTGCGCCAGACTCTGGCCCAGATCGCACAGTTCATTCAGTCCAAGGGCGCAACTTTGGCTCAGGGCATCGTGTCTTCGGCGATGTCGGTGGTGTCGGCGGTGATCTTTATCGTCGTTGTGCCCGTGGTGTCGTTCTACATGCTGCTGGACTGGGACAAGATGGTGGCGCGCATCGACGGGCTTTTGCCCCGCGATCATGCGCCTGTCTTGCGCGATCTGGCCAAGGAAATCGACCGCGTTCTGGCCGGTTTTGTGCGGGGTCAGATGTCGGTCTGCCTGTCGCTTGGCATCTATTATTCGGCCGCGCTGATGCTGGCGGGCCTTGATTTCGGGCTGGTCGTGGGGGCAATTGCGGGGGCTGTCACCTTTATTCCCTATGTCGGCGCCATCATTGGTGGCGTTCTGGCCATTGGTCTTGCCCTGTTCCAATTCTGGGGCGATTGGGTATCGATCGGGATCATCGCGGCAATTTTCGCGATTGGCCAGTTCATCGAAGGCAACATCCTGACGCCCCGGCTTGTCGGCCAGTCCATCGGCTTGCATCCGATCTGGCTGTTGCTGGCCTTGTCGGCCTTTGGCTCTCTCTTTGGATTTGTCGGCATGCTGATCGCCGTTCCGGT
Organism: Paracoccaceae bacterium; assembly: GCA_023263735.1. Lineage (GTDB taxonomy): Bacteria > Pseudomonadota > Alphaproteobacteria > Rhodobacterales > Rhodobacteraceae > Pseudotabrizicola. Next base: position 3,574 of record JALQUQ010000018.1, read on the forward strand.
GGCCGCCGCCTTGGGCGTATTGACCCGGTTCGGGGCCGACCGCTATCAGCAAAGTCTTTTGTATCGTGGCATTGCCGGACGCCAGTTCGAGGACAGCGATCAGGCATGATCCGGCAACTTGCCTTTGATCTTCCGCATCAAGAAGCCTTTTCGCGCGAAGATTTCTTTGTCTCTCCGGCCAATGCCATCGCTTTGGCGACGGTTGACACGTGGCAAACCTGGCCCTTGGGGAAATTGTTGCTGATCGGGCCTGCCGGTTCGGGGAAATCGCATATCGCGCATATCTGGGCACAGGAAACCGGCGGCACGATCATTTCGGCGCGCCGTCTGGCCCAGGCCGATTTGCCCGACCTTGCCGCCAGCCCCTATGTCGCGGTCGAAGATGCGCATGAGGTGGCTGGCATGCGCGCGGCGGAAACCGCGCTGTTTCACCTGCACAACATGGTGGTTCCGCAGGGGCGGTTGCTGATCACCGCCCAGACCCCCGCGCGGGATTGGGGCATCGTTCTGCCCGATTTGCGCAGCCGGATGGACGCGGCCCATGTCGCCCGGATCGGCGCGCCGGATGATGCGTTGTTGTCCGCCGTGCTGATCAAGCTGTTTGCCGACCGTCAGATCAGCGTCTCCCCCACCTTGATCCCCTATATCGTCGGGCGGATGGAACGGACGATTTCAGCCGCAAGGCGACTGGTGAACCGACTGGACAGCCTATCACTTGCACTTGGCAAACCGGTCACGCGCGCCCTGACAGCAAGTTTGCTGGACAGTCTGGAAGACGAATGAAAGACTGCCACAAAAGTGTTACCTGACAGAAGCATAAGCCCGTTTCATGACACACGCAGATTTCCTCAAAGCCCCGTTCCCCAAGCCCGTCGTCCTTTCCCAAGAGGAGGTGACCGGCCCAAAGCGCTTTTTCAACAGGGAATTGTCCTGGCTTGCCTTTAACTGGCGTGTTCTGGACGAGGCGACAAACCCCATCGTGCCCTTGCTGGAACGCTTGCGGTTCCTGTCGATCTCGGCCACCAACCTTGACGAATTCTACACCGTGCGCGTGGCAGGTCTGCGGGCCCTTGTCCGCAACGGCAATGCCGTCTTGTCCGAAGACGGTCGCACCCCGGCCGAACAACTTGCGCTGATTCATGCCGATGCACGCCGACTGATGCAAAAGCAGCAGACGGTTCTGAATACGCTGAAACGCGAGATGGAGGCCAAGGGCATCTGCATCCTGACCCGGTCGAAACTGAACGGGCGCGATCTGAAACATCTGGAAGAGCACTTCCTGAACAAGGTTTTCCCGGTGTTGTCGCCTTTGGCGATCGACCCGGCGCATCCTTTCCCATTCATCCCCAACACCGGCTTTTCGCTGGCATTGGAGCTGGAACGGCTTTCCGATAACCGCACCTTGCAGGCGCTGTTGCCCATTCCGCAGCAGATTGCGCGGTTTGTGCCTCTTCCGGCGCGGGATGGCGAAAACCGGTTCCTTCCGCTGGAAGAACTGCTTTTGTTGCACCTGAACATGCTGTTCCCGGGTTATACGGATCGCGGGCATTGCGCGTTTCGCGTCTTGCGCGACAGCGATCTGGAAGTTGAAGACGAAGCCGAAGATCTGGTGCGCGAATTTGAAACCGCGCTCAAGCGTCGGCGCCGGGGTGAAGTGATCCGCCTGAAAATGACCGCAGGCGCGCCCCCCGAACTGCGGGCACTGATCATGGAAGAGCTTGGCGTGACCGAGGCCGAGGCGGTCGAGGTCAAGGGGCTTTTGGGGATCGCGGATCTAAAGGAACTGGTGTTGTCCAGCCGCCCCGATTTGCTGTGGCCGACCTTTGTGCCACGCGTGCCCGAGCGCGTGCAGGACAATGAGGGGGATCTGTTCGCCGCAATCAAGCAAAAGGACATCCTTTTGCACCACCCCTATGAAACCTTTGATCTGGTGATCCGTTTTCTGGAACAGGCCGCGCGTGATCCGAATGTGCTGGCGATCAAACAGACGCTTTATCGCACCAGTTGGGACAGCCCCGTGGTTTCGGCCCTGTGCGAGGCGGCCGAGGCGGGCAAATCGGTCACGGCTTTGGTCGAATTGAAAGCCCGTTTTGACGAGGCCGCCAATATCCGGCAATCGCGGCGTCTGGAACGGTCGGGCGCGCATGTGGTGTATGGGTTCATCCACTATAAGACCCATGCAAAGATCAGCACCGTCGTGCGGCGCGAAGGCGATAATCTGGTGACCTACACCCATTACGGCACCGGAAACTATCACCCGATCACCGCCCGAATTTATACCGACCTGTCGTTCTTTACCTGCGATTCCGCCTTGGGCCGCGATGCAACCAAGGTTTTCAACTACCTGTCGGGGTATGTGCAGCCCGAGGGGCTGGAAAACCTTGCCATTTCGCCCATCACGCTCAAGCCACGGCTTTTGGAACTGATCGCGCGCGAGGCCGATCATGCCCGCGCCGGCCGACCCGCCGAAATCTGGGCCAAGATGAACAGCCTGATCGAATCCGAGGTGATCGATGCGCTTTACGCGGCAAGTCAGGCGGGGGTCAAAATCAGCCTGATCGTGCGCGGCATCTGCGGATTGCGTCCGGGGGTCAAGGGGCTGTCCGAGAACATCCGGGTCAAATCGGTGGTCGGGCGGTTCTTGGAACATTCGCGCATCGTCTGCTTTGGTTCAGGTCAGGGCCTGCCGTCGAAACAGGCGCGCGTGTTCATCTCTTCGGCCGACTGGATGGGGCGCAACCTGACCCGAAGGGTCGAGACGCTGGTGGAAATTCAGAACCAGACGGTCAAGGCCCAGATCGTCAGCCAGATCATGGCAGCCAATCTTGCCGATGAAACGCAAAGTTGGGTGCTGCAATCCGACGGAAAATATCTGCGGGATCTAGACCCCAAGGATGGCATGCTATTCTCTTGTCATAAGTTCTTTTTGGAAAATCCATCTCTGTCTGGGCGGGGCACGGCGGGCGACAAGGATGTCCCGCGTCTGGCTGCCCTTCGTGAAGAACCTCTGACGACGCAAGGATAGAACCATGGCCAAGGCCCCGATCCTGATCGACCACGAAGACGACGCGGGCCGCGTTGTCCGCCCGCTGTTCGATGACCCGACAACCCGCGCGTTGCGACGCGTGGGGGTGGTGGACGTCGGGTCAAACTCGGTTCGCATGGTGGTGTTTGACGGCGCGGCCCGCAGCCCTGCCTATTTCTACAACGAAAAAATCATGTGCGGTTTGGGCAAGGGCCTTGCCGAAACCGGCCGCCTGCACCCCGAAGGCAAACAGCGCGCCTTGGCGGCGCTCAAACGATTTGCCCTGCTGGCCGAAGGCATGGGCGCGGCCCCCTTGACCGTGGTCGCCACCGCAGCCACCCGCGAATCCGAAGATGGCCGCGAATTTCAAAAGATGGTCGAACAGCAAACCGGCCTGAAACTGCATGTGATTGACGGCGATGAAGAGGCCCGTCTTTCGGCGCAGGGCGTGCTGCTGGGCTGGCCCGAAGCCACGGGCATCGTCTGCGACATCGGCGGCAATTCGATGGAACTGGCCCGCATCGGCGGTGGCGAGGTTGGCAAGCGCATTTCAACCCAACTTGGCCCCTTTCGTCTGCAACAGGTCGAGGGCGGGATCGAAAAACGCCGCGCCCTGATTGACCGGGTGCTCAAGTCCGCGAAGGCCAAGATCGGGTCAAACAGCGATCGGTTTTATCTGGTCGGCGGCAGTTGGCGCGTGATTGCCCGGCTGGATATGGAGCGGCGCAATTATCCGCTGACCGTCTTGCACGAATACCGGATGCAGGTGAAATCTCTGCTGGAAACGTTGGATTGGATCGACTCTCAGGATCTGGCCGTGTTGCGGGCGCGCACAGGCACCAGCGCGGAACGCATGGAACTGGTTCCCCTGGCCTGCGAGGTTTTGCGCGGCATCATCACCACGTTTTCGCCCGCAGAGATCGATGTCTCGTCTTATGGCATTCGGGAGGGTCTGCTGTACGAGCAGATGCCCGAAAAACTACGCCGCCGCGATCCCTTGATCGAGGCGGCCCGGGCCGCCGAACTCACCTCGGCCCGCATTCCCGGTACGGGCAAGCGGATGTATGATTTTCTGATGCCGCTTTTCAAGGATCGGCCGCCGGAACGGCTTCGCCTGATCAAGGCGGCTTGCCTCTTGCACGATACGACGTGGCGGGCGCATCCGGATTACCGCGCCGAGGTTTGCTTTGATAACGCGACCCGCGCCAATCTGGGCGGGCTGGATCATCCGGGGCGGGTGTTTCTTGGGCTGGCGCTGCTGCACCGCTACAAGAATTCGCGGTCGGGTTCACGATTGGAAAGCCTGTTCCGCCTGCTGAGCGACGAAGAAATCCAAGAGGCCGAGGTGCTGGGCAAGGCCCTGCGCTTTGGGGCGATGTTCGCGGCCCAAGATCCCGCGGTGGCTGGGTCGCTGAAGTGGCGCCCCAAGAAACAGATCATCGAACTTAACCTGACCGAAACCGGCGTCGGCCTTTTTGGAGAGGTGGCAAGGGCGCGGTTCTCTTCTCTGGCCCAGGCTTTGCGTGCAACCTGCGAAGTGAATCCGCCAAATGCTAAGGCTTGACCATCTGGCCATCAGCACGACCGATCTGGCCCAAGGCACCCGCGAGGTTGAGGCCGCCCTGGGCCTGCCATTGGCACCCGGCGGAAAGCATCCGCATATGGCGACCCACAACCGGCTTTTGGGGCTGGGGGATGTTTATCTGGAGGTGATTGCCCCCGATCCCGACGCCCCTGCCCCGTCGTGGCCACGGTGGTTCGATCTGGACAATGCGCGTGGCCCTGCGCGTCTGACCAACTGGATTTGCGCCTGCGACGATCTTGACGCGGCTGTGGCCCGCGCCCCCGCCGGGGTGGGCCGTCCGATTGATCTGCATCGGGGCGATTTGCGGTGGCGTTTTGCCGTGCCTGCGTCGGGAAAGCTGCCGTTTGAGGAATGCCACCCAGCCCTGATCCAGTGGCTTGGCACCGGCCATCCCGCGCAGCGTTTGCCCGATCAGGGGGCGCGCCTTGCCCGGTTGATCGTCACCCATCCCGATGCACAGGGGCTGCGGGCGGCGCTGTCTGCCTTGTCTGACCCTCGGATCGTCCTTGAGGAGGGGGAAACGCCCTCGCTTCGCGCCGAAATCCTGACCCCAAAGGGGATAAGGGTGCTGGCATGATCCGCGCGGCAACCCCGAATGACGCCGCGGCGGTCGCCGATATCTGGAACCACGTCATCCGCGATACGGTTGCCACCTTCAATTCCGCCGAAAAACCCCTGTCCGAAGTGGCGACGATCATTGCCACACGGCAGGCGGCTGGCCGTGCCTTCATGGTCTGGGAGGCGGAGGCTGAGATCCTTGGCTTTGCCACCTATGATCAGTTTCGCGGTGGCGTCGGGTATCGGCTTTCGATGGAACATACCGTTCTTTTGGCCCCCAAGGCCCATGGCCGTGGCATTGGCCGCGCCCTGATGACAGCCATCGAAGACCATGCCCGCGCCGCTGGCAACCATGTGATGGTGGCGGGCGTGGCGGGTGAGAACATCGCCGGGCGCGATTTCCATAGGGCCTTGGGCTATCAACTTGTTGGCACTTTGCCGCAAGTGGGTTTCAAATTCGGTCGGTTTATGGATCTTTGGCTGATGCAGAAAATCCTGACCTGACATCCACCGCATTTCACGCTAGCTTTATCTCATGTCGATCTGGACCCGAATTGCCGACGCCCTTGCCGCCCTCGCTCAGGGTGAGGGGTTGACCGTTGTCTTTGACCGGCTGCGCGGCGTACAGACGGCCCCGGAAAAGTCGGTCGCCTTTACCATCGCGGTCATCGCCTTGGGCGCCAAGATGGCAAAAGCCGATGGCACCGTAACGCGTGATGAGGTGACGGCGTTTCGCCGTATCTTTGCCATTCCCGCGGGTGAGGAAGACAACGCCGCCCGCGTGTTCAATCTGGCCCGTCAGGATGTGGCGGGTTTCGATATCTATGCCGGCAAGATCGCCGCAATGTATCGCGACACAGATGAAACCCTGTGCGCCGACAGCCGAAATATCCTGATCGACCTGCTGGAAGGTTTGTTCCAGATCGCCTTGGCCGACGGAACCTTTCATCCGCGCGAAGACGATTTTCTGGCCGAAGTGGCGCGGATTTTCGGTCTTGATACCCCGTGCTATCGCATGATGCGCGCCCGGATGGTCGAAGGCGCGCCGCGTGACCCCTATGACGTTTTGGGCATTCCGGTCGATGCCACGATCGAAGAGGCGCGCAAGGCGTGGCGTCAGGCGGTCAAAGACAGCCACCCCGATGCCATGATCGCCCGTGGCGTGCCCGCCGAAGCGGTCAAATTGGCCGAACGGCGTCTGATCGCGCTGAATGCCGCGTGGGAAGAAATCTCGGGCCGCAAGGCGGCTTAGGATGACCGATGGCAATCTTCGGATCGCAACCTACAACGTCGAATGGTTCAACGCGCTGTTTGATGACTCGGGCCGCCTGATCGAGGATGGCCGCCCCTCGGCGCGGTATGGCATTTCGCGCGCCGAACAGATCGGGGCCTTGGGCATCGTCTTTACCGCGCTGAATGCCGACGGGATCATGATCATCGAAGGCCCCGACACCGGTTCCAAACGGTCGTCGATCACGGCGCTGGAAAATTTCGCGCGCCACTTTGATCTGCGCACGCGCAAGGCGATCATCGGCTTTGCCTCTGAAACCGAACAGGAAATCTGTTTTCTTTACGATCCCGACCGGATCACCGCCCAGCATGACCCCCAAGGAACGCCCGTCGGAAAAAAGGGCAGCCGGGATGCGCCGCGCTTTGATGGTGTGTTCCGATATGATCTGGACACCGATGCCGCGCCCGACTTGATCAAATTCTCAAAACCGCCGCTGGAACTGGCCTTGCGCCTGAGTTCGGGTCAGGCTTTGCGGTTGATCGGGGTGCATGCCAAGTCAAAGGCCCCGCATGGTGCTGCGGGCAATGAATTCATCCGCATGTCGATCGAAAACCGGCGCAAACAATTGGCGCAATGCATCTGGCTTCGGGCGCGGGTTGAAAATCTGCTGGCCGAGGGGGAAAGCCTGCTGGTTCTGGGCGATTTCAATGACGGCCCCGGGCTGGACGAATATGAAAAACTGTTTGGCAAATCCGGGGTCGAACTGGTGATGGGCCAGAATACCCCACCGGACCTGCGTCTATACGACCCTCATGCGGCCATGGCGACGGGGGCTGGCCTTGGTCTGTCGCCCACCACCGCCCGATTTTGGATGGCCCCGAAAAAGCGCTATTTCGAGGCTTTGCTGGATTTCATCATGGCCTCGCCCGATCTGGTCGCCCGACGGCCAGAGTGGCGGATCTGGCATCCGTGGAATGATCCTGTGTGTCTGGCCACGCCCGAGTTGAATCAGGCCCTGTTGCAGGCCTCCGACCACTTTCCCGTCAGCATCGATCTGCCGGGCCTGTAAGCTTGCATTGAACTTTTGCCCCTCCACCCACATATTCGAGGGATGAAACAGCTTTCACTTTCCGCATTGGCGGTTTGCCTTTCCCTTGGATGCGGCGCAGCCTTGGCCGAAGACAAACCCGCCCCCAAAGACGACGGCGTCAGCCTGATGGAAGAGGGCGCGCGGTTGTTGTTCCGCGGCCTGATGTCGGAAATGGAGCCTGCGATTTCCGGCATGTCAGAGGCCCTGCAAGAGATGGAGCCCGCGATCAAGGAACTGGTCGCCCTGATCGACGATTTCCGAAATTATGAGGCCCCGCGCATTCTGGAAAACGGCGATATTCTGATCCCACGCCGCCCCGGGGCACCGCCTGCCAAGTTAAAGCCAGATCCTGCGCCCCCTCTCCCCGATGCCGAAGGTCAGATTGAACTCTGACCCTTGATCCGCGCCCCACTTTGGCGCAGGACACAGCGATGAAGCCCCATATCCTGACCTTTCACGGGCATGACCTGCATCTTTACCCCTCTGGTGCGCTTTATTGGCCAGATCAGGGGCTCTTGTGCATTTCTGACCTGCATTTGGGAAAATCCGAACGGATGGCTCGGCGCGGCGGGGCGCTGCTTCCCCCCTACGAAACCCGCGAAACGTTGCAGCGGCTGGATGACCAGATCAATCAGACTCAAGCGGCGCGCGTGGTCTGTCTGGGGGACAGTTTTGACGACAGCGCGGCGCTGGATGGGCTGGACAGCGGCGAACGCCAATGGCTGACGCGCATGATGGCCGGGCGGGAATGGATCTGGATCGCGGGCAACCACGACGCGGGCCCGCTCGACATCTCTGGCACGCATCGGTCTGAACTGGCGATCCAAGCCATCACCTTTCGTCACGAACCCATTCCGACGGCGGTGGCCGAGGTTTCGGGCCACTTCCACCCCAAACACCGCCATGCCGGGCAAAGTTTTCGTTGTTTTCTGGTCGATCAGTCCCGCATCATCCTGCCCGCTTTTGGCACCTATACCGGAGGGCTGGTCAGTTCTGACCGGGCTTTTTCCCCGCTGCTGTCATCAGGGGCGCTGGCGGTGCTGTGCCTGTCGTCTTCGGCCATTTGCGTGCCGCTGAACCGCTCTTCGACCAGATCGCGATAGGTCCGCGAAACGGGGATCACCGCCCCCCCCTTCAGGTGCAGAAACTGCTTTTGGCCTTCGCGCTGATAGGTTTCAACGGCGTGCCACGCCACCCAATGGGACCTGTGAACCTGCGCCCCGGGTTCCGGATCGGTTTCGGCGATGGCATCGCCCAGCCGCAAGAGCAATTCGCTCTTTCCCAGTTCGGTCACCACATCCACATAGTGATTGCGCACCGAGACCGAAACCAGTTTGCCCCGCCGATCTTCGGGAAGCCGCAGCACAAGCCGGGGCGCAACGGGTTCAGCCTGTTCGGTGACGATTTCGGCAACGGGCTCGGGCGGGGCACCATGAGAGATCGACTTGATCAAGGCGCCAACACCAATGGTCGCCAGAAAAAAGAACACGGCGACTTCGGCCGCGAACGGGACGCGCCCCCGCATCCCGAAAAGAACATACATGCCCTGACACACCGGCACCGAAACCGCCGCCACCGCAACGGCAGAACCGGCCACGACCCGCCCGAAATCGGTGATCCCAAGCCGCTGACACATCAGGCGCCGGATTTCCAACGCCACGATGGTCAATACAAACAACGGCACGCCCCAAAAGACGATGCGCGACAAGAACGAAAAGGACGAATATGTCCCAAAGGGGCCGGCGAAGGCCAAGGTCAACGTGACGACGGCCCAGATCAAAAGGGGCGACGTCAATCGCCCCGCGGCCCAACCATGGGCCATCCACCATTTACGCATGCGCCGCCCCCTTAGCGCCAATTATACCGAAGGTGCGGTATAACTCTCTAAGGAGAGGGATCAACTCCCTTTTCGTATAGGTCTTGAAACCGGTTAGGCGGTCAAGCCTTTGGGTTCGGTCAAACCGTTGGCCCGGCAGCATGCGGTCAGCGTGTTGGCCAAGAGGCAGGCAATCGTCATCGGCCCAACACCCCCCGGAACCGGGGTGATCGCGCCCGCGACTTCGACCGCGCTGGCATAGTGGACGTCGCCCACCAGTTTGTTCTTGCCATCGCGCTCAATGCGGTTGATTCCCACATCGATCACGGTTGCACCGGGTTTCACCCAATCCCCGGGGATCATTTCCGGGCGGCCGACGGCGGCAACCAGAATATCAGCCCCACGGCACACGGCGGCCAGATCTTTGGTGCGGCTGTGCGCGATGGTCACCGTGCAGCTATCCCCCAGCAAAAGCTGCGCCATCGGCTTGCCCACGATGTTGGACCGCCCCACGACAACCGCGTTCAGACCGGCCAAGCTTCCATGATGGTCGCGCAGCATCATCAGGCAGCCCAACGGCGTGCAGGGAACCATCGACTTTTGCCCGGTGCCCAACAGGCCCACGTTGGAAATGTGAAAGCCATCGACATCTTTGGCCGGATCGATCGAATTGATCACCAGATCCGAATTCAGATGCGACGGCAGCGGCAGTTGCACCAGAATGCCATGAACCGTCGGATCGGCGTTCAACTGCGCGATCAGCGCCAACAGGTCAGATTCCGACGTTTCGGCCGACAAGCGGTGTTCAAAGCTGTTCATGCCCACTTCGATGGTCGAGGCATGTTTGTTGCGCACATAGACTTGGCTGGCCGGGTCTTCGCCCACCAACACCACGGCCAAACCCGGGGTGATGCCGTTCTGCTCTTTCAAACGCGCCACATGGGCGGCCACTTGCTCACGCACATTGGCCGCAAACGCCTTGCCGTCGATTACCTTCGCCGTCATCCTATCCTCCTTAGCCCTGCGCAAACGCCAGAGCGTAATGATCTTTTTGCATTTCTGTCGCGAGAACCGCGTTCTTCATCAGAATGGCCACGGTCACTGGGCCCACACCGCCAGGCACGGGTGTGATCCAGCCCGCGACCTGCGCACAACTTTCGTAATCGGCATCGCCCACAGTGCGCGATTTGCCATCGGCCCCGGTCACGCGGTTGATCCCAATGTCGATCAGGGCCGCGCCGGGTTTCAACATCTCGCCGGTCACCAGTCCGGGTTTGCCCACCGCCACAAACACAGCATCGGCGGCGCGGGAATGCACGGCAACCTGACGCGTCATGTGGTGACACACCGTCACGGTCGCCCCCAGACCCATCATCAAGAACGCAATCGGTTTGCCCACGATTTCCGAATGCCCGATCACACAGACATTCAGCCCCTCGATATGCAAGGGCAGAGTCTTCAGAATCTCGACCGCCGCAACCGCCGTACAGGGGCCCAAGGCCAGATCGTTGTAAACGATGTTGCCAATCGATGCGGGGTGCATGCCTTCGACATCTTTCAGCGGATGCACGGCCTTTTGCAGCGCCTTGACCGGGATATGCGCAGGCAAGGGGCGCTGAATGATGATGCCGTTGACGCGCGGATCGGCGTTCAGGCCGGTCAGCACGCCCGTCAACTGCTCAAGCGAGATCGTGTCCGGGTAATTCCGCGCCTCGAATTCCACGCCCGCGGCTTCGGCCTGTGCGCTTTGGTTGCGCACATAAAGTTCGGCGGCGGCGACATCGCCCACCGAGATCGAAACCAACCGCGGCTGCCATCCCTGCGCGGCCAAGGCTTGCGCCTTTTCCCGGGTCTCTGCCTTCAATCGGGCTGCGATGGATTTGCCGTCGATGGGGGTGGCCGTCATGTCTTTTCCTTTGTCCTGTGCCCAATGATGTGGCGGGCCCGAAATCGGTCTAAGACGCCGATCCGTCGGCACCCAATACGCGCTCTTCGCGGGCAATTGACCATTCAATCAGGTCTCGCCACAGCTTTTCTGCGAAATCCGGATCAAATCCTCGGTCAATCGCATTTTGGCGGGCATTCTGGGCCACCTGTTCGACCCGGTCGGCGGTTCGTGCGGGCAGTCCGGCAGCGGGTTTCAGGTCAATGGCCCGGTCGATCAAACTGCTTCGATAAACCAGCAAATCCATCAGCGCCTTGTCCGTCAGATCGATCTGCGCGCGCAGCGCCGTCATGTCGGGGAGGGTTCTTGGATCTATCATTCTGAAACCGAAGCGAAGAGGGCATGAAGACTGTTTCATGCCCTCTTCATCCTTAAGGTTCAATCCTTAGAACAGGCCTTCGACGAAGCCTTGATCGTTCAGACGGATCACTTCGGCCGACGGAACCTTGGGCAGGCCCGGCATGGTCATGATTTCACCGCAGATCACGACGATGAAACCAGCACCGGCCGACAGGCGAACTTCACGCACCGGAACCGAGTGACCGGTGGGCGCGCCACGCAGGTTCGGGTCCGTCGAGAAGGAGTATTGGGTTTTCGCCATGCAGATCGGCAGATGGCCATAGCCAGCCGCTTCCCAGGTTTTCAGCTGATCGCGGATCGATTTGTCGGCCAGCACTTCATCGGCATGATAGATGCGCTTGGCGATGGTTTCGATCTTTTGGAACAGCGGCATGTCGTCCGGATAGATCGGAGCAAAGTGGGCCACGTCCGCATCCGCCAGCTCTGCAACCTTGCGCGCCAGATCAGC
>JALQUQ010000190.1 GCA_023263735.1 Paracoccaceae bacterium
TACCTTTACCTGTTGCGCCGTGAGAGATTGCATCCGCACCCGTTTCGTTAGCGATTTCGATCAAACGCTTAGCGATCAGTGGACGAGCGATAGACGTACCTAGTAGGTATTCACCTTCGTATACAGTGTTCGCACGGAACATTGGGAATACGAAATCACGTACGAATTCTTCACGTAGGTCTTCGATGTAGATTTCTTTAACGCCCAACGCTTGAGCTTTCGCGCGTGCTGGCTCTACTTCTTCGCCCTGACCCAAGTCAGCGGTGAAGGTGACAACTTCGCAACCGTATTCGGTTTGCAGCCATTTCAGGATGATCGAAGTGTCCAGACCACCAGAGTAGGCAAGGACGACTTTCTTGGGTGCAGACATGTCGGGGCCTTTCATGAAAAGCATTCCGCGCAGGCATTATTGGGTTTTCTCTTTGCGGGCAAGGGCGGCGGGGGCCTCTGGCGGCGCAATTCCGGGACTTTGACGCATTTCCGGCCGAACAAGCGTCGATTGTGGCCGCAAAACCGAATGGTGTTTCGCCTTGTTCCCCGATCATCTTTGGCCCAAGTCTAGGGGTCAACGGAAAAGGACGATGTGATGTCAGGTTTTGCCACCGAAGCCCGATTGGCCACCGAAAAGCTGCGGAGCCTGTTTCCCGAAACGCCCTTGCAGCGCAACGATCACCTGTCCCAGCGGTTTGACGCGGATGTCTGGCTCAAGCGCGAAGACCTGTCGCCGGTGCGGTCCTACAAATTGCGCGGGGCCTTTATCGCGATGAGCCGGGTGCGTGAAACCGATCCGGGGCAGGATCACTTTGTCTGTGCCAGCGCGGGCAATCATGCGCAGGGGGTTGCCTTTGCCTGCCGTCATTTCGGGGTGCGGGGCACGATTTTCATGCCGGTGACGACCCCGCAGCAGAAAATCGACAAGACCCGGATGTTTGGCGCCGGGCAGGTCGAAATCATTCTGACCGGTGACTATTTCGACCAGACTCTGGCGGCCTCGCAAGAGTATTGCAAACGCGAGGGGGCCTGTTTTCTGGCCCCGTTTGACAATGCCGATGTGATCTTGGGGCAATCGTCGGTTGCGGTTGAGATCATGGATCAGCTTGGCCATGCGCCCGATCTGGTGGTGCTGCCTGTGGGGGGCGGGGGGATGGCCTCGGGCGTGACGGCCTATCTGCGCCAGACCGCGTCCAGCGTGGATTTCCGGTTTGTCGAACCGATGGGCGGGGCATCGTTGCTGGCCGCGTTGAAGGCAGGCCATCCGGTCAAACTGGCCGAGATCAACAGTTTCGTCGATGGGGCCGCCGTGGCCCGGGTGGGCGAGCGGAATTTCCAGATGCTGAGCTGGATCGATCCAAGCTCGGTCTTGCTGGCCCCCGAAGACCGCATCTGCATCACCATGCTGGATATGCTGAATGTCGAAGGCATCGTGCTGGAGCCTGCGGGGGCCCTGTCGATTGATGTGTTGCCGCAGATCGCCGATGACATTCGTGGCCGGACGGTGGTTTGTGTCACGTCGGGGGGCAATTTCGATTTCGAACGTCTGCCCGAGGTCAAGGAACGCGCCCAAAGGTATGCTGGGCTGAAGAAATACTTCATCTTGCGCATGCCCCAACGCCCCGGGGCGTTGCGCGATTTCCTTGATATGCTGGGCCCCGATGATGACATCGCGCGGTTCGAATATCTGAAGAAATCGGCGCGCAACTTTGGGTCGGTTCTGATCGGGATCGAAACCAAGAACCCGCAGAATTTCATCAATTTGTTCGCATTGCTGGATGCGGCGAATTTTCCGTATCGCGATATCACCGCCGATCCGGTGCTTTCGGAATTCCTGATCTAGCGCCAGATCACGCCGCCGCCGAACTGCCCGCCGTTTCAAAGGCCCGCCGCGAGTCGCGGTACAGGTCGGCAATCGCCTGCGTGTCGATGGAGGTGGACCCCTGCGCCGCCGCCCGTTCCGCCGATTGGCAGGCGTTGGCCAATTCGGCAAAGCCAAGGTTCAGGGCGCTGCCTTTCAGGAAATGCAGCGCACTTTCCAGAGACTTGGCGGAATTCGTGGCCAGCATGCGCGCGACGGCATCCTCCGCCTCGTCCAGAAACAGGGCCACAATCTCGGCAAAATCCTCGGGCCCGACTTCGGCCTTCAACTCATTCACCCTTTCCCAATCAATCATCGAGCATCCTTCCCCTGTTTTGCCTGTGGGTCATAGGCCATTAGGCCGCAACAGCCTTAATCCCCGGTTAGGTTTTCAGGGCAGGGCCAAGGCAATCCCGGACAGTTTTACGATTTACCGCTTTTTAGGGGCACAGGCGCCAAGGCTAGGTCTGGTCTGTTCAGAGTGAGCGATGTGATGATGCTTCAAACGGTCGGCGAAATGGGCAAAGGGGCGGGGCCTGCCGCGCAAACGCCTGTGCGGGTTCTGGTGGTGGATGACAGTCGTGCGCAGCGGCGGATGCTGGGCCTGTCGTTGCAACGGTGGGGCTATGACGTGACCGAAGCCGCCTCGGGCGAAGAGGCGATGCATGTGGCGACGGCGGCTCCGTTCGACATGATCCTGTCGGATTGGATGATGGATGGGATGACCGGGCTTGAACTGTGCCGAAATCTGCGGGCCCTTGGTGGGGATCGGTACACCTATTTCGTTCTGCTGACTTCCAAATCGCTCAAGGCTGAAATCGCCGATGGGCTTGAGGCGGGGGCAGATGATTTTCTGACCAAACCGGTTTCGGCGGATGAACTGCGGGCGCGGTTGCGGGTGGGGGAACGCATTGTCGCCATGCAACAAGAACTGTTGGCCAAGAACCGCGTCATCGGTTTGGCGCTGGATCAGTTGCAAACCGCCCACGCCGCGTTGGACCGCGATCTGGTTGAGGCGCGCAAACTGCAACAGGCCTTGGTGCGCGAGCGGTTTCGCGATTGGGGCCGGGGGGCGGTTACCTTGTCTTTGCGCCCCTCGGGCCATGTGGGCGGCGATCTGGTGGGCTTTTTTGAAATCGATCGTGACCGGGTGGCGATCTATTCGGTGGATGTTTCGGGGCATGGCGTTGCTTCGGCGATGATGACGGCGCGGCTTGCCGGGCTATTGTCGGGCACCTCGCCCGATCAGAACATTGCCCTGCGCAAATTGCCGTCGGGCCGATTGACCTGTCTGTCCCCCGATGAGGTGGCGGCCCGATTCAACCGCACAATGATGAATGAAATACAGGTGGATCAATATTTTACGATGGTTCTGGCGGTGGTGCAGGGAGCACAGTCGCCACATAACGGCCAATGCGGATGTCCGCCCGAAACAGCCACCCATAGATGGCTGACAGAATGGTCACCAAGGCCAGACCTTCTATCCCCGAGCAGTTTGCCGCGATATTCACCTTGAAATGGTCCAAGCCCAAGACCACAGCCTCAGGGTCTAGATAGACGGTCTGCCCGGTCAACTGCAGCAAAGCATTGACCGCGATAAAGGTCGGAATGGTCAGCGCCTGGTTTTGCCAGACTGGCTCGCTCAGCACCGCAAGGTCGGGCAAGACAAAGCCAATCGCCAAAGCTGCGACCAGGGTAGGGCCGACCTGATGAAACAAGGCCAGCCAAGCGGATCGGGGCGCAAGCCAAAAGAGCGCGCCAATGGCAGAGATGCCGCCGCCAAGGGTAAACAGAACAAGCGGTCCGGCAAAGCTTTGCGGCCCCGCTGGCCCCCATAGGAACACCAGCGGAAGCAGAAGGATCAGCCCCCCCAAGAGATGCAAGAACAGGAACCATGGGGCCCTATGCCCCTGAGACCGGGCGGAGAATTTGCGGAATGGAAGAGGCTTCAACCGCGCGATCACAATCAGGATCGCAGACATGACCATGAACCGCGCGACGAGACTCCGCAGAAACCGGCACGCCGCAAACATGTCGGATTGCTGACATTCAAAGACGACAAGGAATTGATATGTGAGGGCAACCGCCAACACCTCGGCGCCGATCAACAGGCCGATAACCGCTGCGCGAGACAGGCGTTTGGTGCCAGTGCCCCCGCTATCTTCCTGGTCGAAGTCACGGATCATAAGCCAAAGGATAGCCCAAGTTTGCGTCAGAACTTGGGCGAAACTTACCGCCGCTGGGCAGCCTTGGCTTTTTGCCGGATCTGCTTTTCACGCCACATCGTAAAAAGGCCGGTCGAGATGACCAAGGTCGCCCCAACAATCGTGTAGAAATCAGGAAGCACATCGAACAAAAGCCAGCCCAGCGCCATGGCCCACAGCATCGCCGTATAGCGGAACGGCGCGGTGTACGAAACATCGCCCACCCGCATCACCATGACCGAGAACAGATAGCCAAACAGCAACGCCACCGCCGCAAAAACCAGCGGGATCGCATCATGCCAATCCATCGGCTGCCAGCCCATGGCCACGTTCACGATGGCATAAGTGCTGGTGACGGACACACTGGCAAAGACCGCCACCATGACCGAGGGCACGTTGCGCGACAACTTTCGCGTCGCCAGATCGCGGATCACCACCCAAAACACGGTGGCCAACCCCAAGACGGACCAAATCGAAAACCCCTCCAGCCCCGGGCGGACAATGATCATGACCCCGACAAATCCGATCAGGATGGCCGACAACCGTCGCCACCCGATAGGTTCGCGAAACACAATCGCCGAGGCCAGCGTCACAGCCAAAGGCAACGCCTGCATGATGGCACTCAGATTTGGCAAATCCAGATGAACCAGCGCAGCGATGAAAACCGCGGTCGACAGGACCTCGGAAATCGAGCGAAGCGTCAGAAAAAAGGCATCCCGACGCCCAATCCGAAGCGTTAGGCCCTTCATCGCCCTGGCCAGCAAGATCAGCCACAGCGTCGCCATCACACCGCGAATCGTAATCGCTTGATATTGTGGAATATGTTGCAGAGCGAGCTTCATGGCAGCGTCGCCGCAAGTGAATGAGGCCATCGAGATGCTCATGTACAAAGCACCGCGGGCATTGTCAGACAGACGCATGTGAAACCCGACCGTTGAGTGCGTCCGGCTTACCTTTGTTTGCGCACATTCAAAAGCGCAAAAAAACGGCGCCCAAAGGCGCCGTTTTGATGGGTTCAAGGCAGATCAGATCAGATCGAAACGATCGGCATCCATGACCTTGGTCCAAGCGGCAACGAAGTCTTTTGCAAACCGGTCTTTCGAGTCGTTCTGCGCATAAACTTCGGCAATGGCCCGAAGGATCGAATTCGAACCAAAGATCAGGTCAACCGAGGTCGCCGTCCATTTCTGGGCGCCCGTTGCGGCATCAACACCGTTGAACAGGTTTTCGCCGGCAACCTTCCACGCCGTGCCCATGTCCAACAGATTGACAAAGAAGTCGTTCGACAGGACGCCCGGATTTGACGTCAGCACACCATTCTTGCTGCCATTGGTATTGGCATCAAGGGCCCGCAGACCACCGACCAACGCGGTCATTTCCGGCGCAGTCAGGCCCAACAGTTGCGCTTTGTCCACCAACCATTCG
>JALQUQ010000191.1 GCA_023263735.1 Paracoccaceae bacterium
AGCGCATAAGCATCATCGCTTTCGAAGGCTTAAATAGGCAGCACTTTGTTAACGATCAAGGAAAAACCCTATCAACCTGAGACATGCCCGTTATGCACTCACGGCATAGCTATGATCAGGTGGGAGTCTCGTTGTCGCGTATCTTACGGCGGTGGTTGAATATTTCTTCCTGAACGAAGTCCCGAAATGCCGCGACGCGTTTGGATTGGCGTAGCTCTTCGGGGTAGGCGAGGAACACTGGAACCTCACCAGATTCGATTTCTGGCAGCACGCGAACGAGCTGCGGGAAGTCCTCGGTCAGGTAATCAGGCAGCACACCGACGCCCAAATTCGCCAAAACCGCCTGCAACGCACCAAAGTAGTTGTTCACGGTCAGCGTGCTAAGGACATCGTAGCCCAACAGATATTGCACCAATGTGGCCCCCGCAGAGACCTGCGCCGAATTCGGGCTTTGGCAAATCAGACGGTGGGCCGAGATTTCTCCGACCGTGGTGAGCGGCGCGTGCGTGTCGAGGTAGTCCTGAGTCGCATAGAGACGCATCCGAATGTTCATCAGGCGTTTGCGGATCAGATCGGCCTGACTTGGCTCTTTCATGCGGATTGCCACGTCGGCCTCGCGCATCGGGAGGTCAAGAACACGCTCTTCCAGCATCAGATCGATGTTCAGGCCGGGATATTTCCGGTAAAGATTGGCCAGACGCGGGGCCAGCCACAACGTGCCAAAGCCGGTCGTCGTCGTGACCCGCAAATCGCCCGAAACCTCATCTTCGGAATCGCGGATACGGGCGGCCGTCGCCTCAAGCCGTTTGACCATTTGCGTCGTTGCATCAAACAGCAATTCGCCCTGTTCCGTCAGGATCAGGCCGCGCGCGTGACGGTGAAACAGGGTCACGTTCAACGATTCTTCCAACGCGCGGATTTGCCGGCTGACGGCCGATTGCGACAGATGGAGCACGTCCCCGGCATGGGTCAGACTGCCCTTGTCTGCCACGGCGTGAAAAATCCGAAGTTTGTCCCAATCCATTGTCTCACCCGCATAAATTTTCGGAACGCTAGCACGAAGCCTCTGCTTTTGGGAAAAGCAGAACGATGTAAATGGGCAGTTCCGGTAAAAATACCATGACCCATCAGCATATTCCTATGGCAGTTTGAGGATAATTTTGGCGGTTGTCACGCAGCAGTCATGAAATTCCGCTTTTGCTGAACCAAACGGGCGGCTTTAACCCCGGGCCGCAGACTATGGTGAAGCAAGCGATGACGACCCTGATCCACGACGCGACGCGCGATATTTCCTATGCCTCTTCGGCCAAGAGCCGGGCCGGTGCGGCCATGATCCGGCTTTTGGAAAATTCCACCGGGCGATTGCGCCTGATCCGGCGCGCTGCGGGCTATGAACGCGAAATGTCCTTGGGCCGCAGCTTTTGGCAGGTCGTGCCCGAACGCTATGGCCTGCAACTGCGGGTGATCGGTGGGCAGCTTTCGAATATCCCGCGCACCGGGCCTTTGGTCGTGATCGCCAATCACCCCTTTGGCATTCTGGATGGGTTGATGATGGGCAATCTCTTGCATCAGACCCGGGGCGATTTTCGCATTCTGGCGAATTCGGTGTTCATGAAGGCCGAGGCTCTGCGCCGGGTGGTGTTGCCGATCTCGTTCGATGCGACAAAGGAGGCCCAGCGGTTGAACATCGCAACGCGCGAGGACTCGTTGCACTATCTGGGGCAGGGGGGCGTGATCGGGGTGTTTCCCGGCGGCACCGTTTCAACCAGCGCCACCCCGTTTTCCCGCCCGATGGACCCGGCTTGGCGCAATTTCACCGCCAAGATGATCAGCAAATCGGGGGCAACGGTGGTGCCGGTCTATTTCGCCGGGCAGAATTCGCGCCTGTTTCAATGGGCCAGCCATCTGCATTCGAACTTGCGGTTGGGTCTGTTGATCAAGGAGTTTCGGTCGCGTCTGGATGAGCCGGTCGATGTGGTGATCGGCGAGCCGCTGGCGGCTGGGCAATTGGCGGCGTTGCGGGGCGATCCGACCCAGATGATGGAATTTCTGCGCAAGTCCACGTATGACCTTTCGCCCGAACCGCAACGATCCTATGATCTTGGTTACGAGTTCGATGAAAAATACAGGTCCCGCTGATCGCTAGGGTCATGCCGGGACCGGAGGCGGCAGGCATGGCAGTAGGCATTTTCGATTCCGGTCTGGGGGGCTTGACGGTTCTTGATGCCGTTTCCAAGCGGTTGCCCGACGTTCCTTTTGTGTATCTGGGGGACAATGCGCATGCGCCCTATGGCGTGCGCACGGCCGATGACATCTTTAACCTGACCTGCGCCGCGACCGAGCGGCTGTGGGCCGAGGGGTGCGATCTGGTCATTCTGGCCTGCAACACCGCCAGCGCCGCCGCGCTGAAGCGGATGCAAGAGACCTGGGTGCCCGACACCAAGCGCGTTCTGGGCGTGTTCGTTCCGCTGATCGAGGCATTGACCGAACGGCAATGGGGCGACAATTCCCCCCCGCGGGAGGTTTCGGTCAAACATGTGGCCTTGTTCGCGACCCCCGCCACCGTAGCCAGCCGCGCGTTTCAGCGAGAGTTGGCCTATCGCGCGAGTGGCGTCGATGTCGAGGCACAGCCCTGCGGCGGTGTGGTTGATGCGATCGAACAGGGCGACGAGATTCTGGCCGAAGCGCTGGTGCGCAGCCATGTCGAGGCCCTGAAACGCCGGATGCCGATGCCAGAGGCCGCGATTTTGGGATGCACCCATTATCCGCTGATGGCGGCGGCGTTTCAGGATGCCTTGGGCGAGGATGTGAAGGTGTATTCGCAGGCCAATCTGGTGGCAGAGTCGCTGGCCGATTACCTGATCCGCCGCCCCGAATTCGTGGGCGCGGGGACGGTGTCGAAATTCCTGACGACGGGCGATCCCAAGGCGGTATCTTCAAAAGCCACCCAATTCCTGCGGCGGCGGATCGAATTCGAAAAGGCCTGATTTGCCGCAGTCTGATCGCGTTGGGTTGACTTGACTTGTCGGCCTTTGCGACAGACTTTGGGCCGGTTTCAAGCGGGGGATACCATGGCGGGCATGACAGGTCTGAAGAAAAAGCGCAGGATCACCCTGATCGTGGTGGCCTTTGTCTTTCTGGGCGGGGCCACGGCGCTGGTGGGTTATGGCCTTCGCGATGGGATCAATTTCTTTCGCAGCCCGACGCAGGTGGTTGAAGACCCTCCGCGCGTGGATGAGGTCTTTCGGATCGGCGGATTGGTCGAAGAGGGCAGCATCGTGCGCGGGCAGGGGGAAACCATTTCCTTTCGCGTGACCGATACGAACCAGACCATTCCGGTCTCCTTCACCGGGATTCTGCCCGACCTTTTTGCCGAAGGGCAGGGGATGGTCGGCACCGGCAAGATGGAAAACGGGGTTTTCGTGGCTTCGGAAATTCTGGCCAAGCATGATGAAAGCTATATGCCCAAAGAAGTTGTGGACGCATTGAAACAGCAGGGCGTCTACAAGGAAGCCAAGCCCGAAAGCTGAGCGCGGTCGCAGGGTTTCGACGCCGTTAACCGAACATCGACAGGCTGATCCAAGGGGGGCGCTTTTTCGCCTTGGGGATGCCTATGAAATCGATCGAAGACCTGTCACTGGAAATTGTGGACCGCGAAGGCGGTTATGTGAACGACCCCGATGATCCGGGGGGGGCCACCAACTTTGGGGTCACGCTGAACACGATGCGCCGCTTGGGCATCGATCTGAACAACGATACCCGGATCGATGTCGCCGATCTGCGCGCCCTGACCCGCGATCAGGCGGCGCAGATCTTTCAGGAACATTACTATCGGCGCACCGGCATTGCGGCCCTGCCCGAGGCCGTTCAGCCCGCCGTCTTTGACATGTATGTCAACAGCGGGGCCAATGCGGTGAAAATTCTGCAACGGCTATGCACCGATATGGGGTTTCCCTGCGACCCCGATGGCCAGATCGGCGCGCAAACCATTCGCGCGGCGCAAATGGCCGTTGACGCGGCCCCCGGGCATTTCGCCGATGCCTATGGGATTGCGCGGCGGAATTACTATTACGCCTTGGCCGATTCCCGCCCCGCCAGTCGGAAATATGCCACCACCCGCAGCGGGGGCAAAGGCGGGTGGATCCTGCGGGCCGAAGAGTTCATCTCGGACCGCTATCGCCTGACGGCGGCACAACATGCGGCACGGGTGGCGAAATGGGGATGATGGGGCAAATCCTGACCGGGGCCAATACGGTCAGCGCGATCGGATCGGCAGCCAAGGGCGTGGCCGAGGTCTTTGTGCCATCGGCCACGCGGCGGATGGAACTTTCGGCCGAGGCGCAGATGGCGGCGCTGAGCCAGTTGGGCGAGGAATATGGGCTGCCGGCGCTTGGTCGGTTTGACCGGATCGTCAACGGGCTGAACCGCCTGCCGCGCCCCTTTCTGGCCTTTGGCACCTTGGGGCTGTTCACCTATGCGATGATCGATCCCTTGGCCTTTTCGCAGCGCATGGTGGGGCTGAATTCGGTGCCCGAACCGCTGTGGTGGCTGCTGGGGGCCATCGTCGCCTTTTACTTTGGTGCGCGCGAAACGCATTACTTTCGCGGGCGCGGCGCGGTTCCGATGCTGCCTGCCGGGCAAGCCGCCGCCGAACCAAACCCGGCGCTGGACGATTGGCGCGACGGGGCGAACGGGGTCTGAGCGGGCGCTTTTCGTCAAAAATGACGGGAAAAGACATTCTGTTGGCCCGCGTCATGGCGGGCCAACTTGACCTGACTTGCGCCCTCTGGCATGGCCTTGGGCGCAAGACAGGATTTGATCAGATGAACCTCTTCGCCGATATTCGTGCGCTCGTCATCGATGCGCTGACCGCTCTTCAAGCCGAAGGCGTGCTGCCATCCCCTCTGGATTTCGCCAATGTGACCGTTGAACCGCCGCGGGATGCGGCGCATGGGGACATGGCCACCAATGCCGCGATGGTGCTTGCCAAGGCGGCCGGTTCCGCGCCGCGCGTGATTGCCGAGGCTTTGGCCGCCAAACTGGCGCAGGATGCGCGGATCGCCGCTGCCGAAGTGGCTGGGCCGGGCTTTTTGAACCTTCGTCTGGCGGCACAGGTCTGGCAGGGCGTCGTGAAATCGGCACTGGTGGACGGCGCGAATTTTGGCCGCTCGGATCTGGGGGCCGGACAAAAGGTCAACGTCGAATTCGTTTCGGCCAACCCGACCGGACCAATGCATGTGGGCCATGTGCGCGGGGCCGTCGTGGGCGATGCTTTGGCCAACCTCTTGGCCTTTTCGGGCTATGACGTGACGCGCGAATATTACATCAACGACGGCGGCGCACAGGTTGACGTGCTGGCCCGGTCGGCCTTTGAACGCTATCGCGAGGCCCATGGGTTGGAGCCGGAAATTCGCGAAGGCCTGTATCCCGGGGATTAC
>JALQUQ010000192.1 GCA_023263735.1 Paracoccaceae bacterium
GTGAGGGGGTGGCGGAAGCGGGGGGGGGGGTGGCGGAAGACGGGGGGTGGCGGAGGAGGGGGTGGCGGAAGAGGGGGGTGGCGGAAGAGGGGGGTGGCGGAAGACGGGGACGAGGCGTCGTCTGCGGGTGTTTACTCTGTCCCGGGACATGCTAGATCCCGGGGGGATGGAATGACACGGGGAAACGGCGTGATCCTGATCGAACATGGGCCGGAGGGGCGCCCTGTCGTTTTCGACACCCCCTTGCAGGTCTTTAGCGCTTTTGCGGCCGACGAGGTTCTGCCGGCCCTGCGCGCGGCGGAAGCGGCGCGGCAGGCGGGCCATTGGATCGCGGGCTATGTCGGCTATGAGGCGGGCTATGCCTTTGAGGACAAGCTTGCCCCCTTGGCGAAGCGGGGGGGGGAGGCGCCGCTTTTGGTGCTGGCGGCCTATGCGGCGCCTGAACCGGCCGAGGCGGTGCTGGCGGCGGCGCGTGCGGGGGCGGCCCTTGCGGGGTTGAGCGATCTGGCGCCGGAGATCAGCCGGGCCGAGTATGGGGCGGCTTTTGATCGGGTGAAGGCCTATATCGCGGCGGGGGATTGCTATCAGATCAACCTGACCCTGCCGTGGCGGGCGCGGCTGGTGGGGGAGGCGATCGGGCTTTATGGCAGGTTGCAGGCGTTGCAGCCGGTGGGCTTTGGCGCGCTGGTGGATCTGGGGGTTGGGCCGGTGCTGATCTCGCGCAGCCCCGAGCTGTTCTTTTCGGTCGCGGGGGGGCGGATCGAGGCGCGCCCGATGAAGGGGACGGCGCCGCGGTCGGATGACCCGGTGGAGGATGCGATGCTGGCCGCCGCGCTGCGGGGGCGCGAAAAGGACCGGGCCGAGAATCTGATGATTGTCGATCTGTTGCGCAATGACATCGCCCGGATGGCGCGGGTCGGGTCGGTCAAGGTGCCCGAGCTGTTTGCCATCGAGAGCTATGCGACGGTGCATCAGATGGTCAGCCGGGTGCAGGGCGATTTGTTGGGGTCGGCGGGGATGCCCGAGGTGATGGCGGCGTTGTTCCCCTGTGGGTCGATCACGGGGGCGCCGAAAATCCGCGCGATGGAAATCATTGCCGAGGTGGAGCCCCAGCCGCGCGGGGCCTATTGCGGGGCGATCGGTTGGGCGGCTCCGGATGACCGACAGGTCTGGAACGTGGCGATCCGGACCCTGCGTGTGACGGGGGCCGAGGTCACCTTCAACGTCGGCGGTGGGATCGTGCACGATTCCGATGTGGATCAGGAATGGGAGGAAACCCTGTGGAAGGCGCGCTTTGCCACGCGGGCGATGATCCCGGGCTGAGGCTGATCGAGACTTTGCATTGGACAGGGCGGGAGGCCCGGCTGCTGGATCTGCATCTGGCGCGGCTGGCGCGCGGGGCAGCCGCGCTGGGTTGGGCCAATCCGACCGAGACGGCACGACAGCAATTGGCGGGGTTGCCGGAGACGCCGCAGAGATTGCGGCTGGATCTGGACCGTCGCGGGCATGTGTCACGGCAGATCGCGCCGCTGCCACCGGTGGCTGCCGTCTGGCGGGTTGGCCTTGCCAGCGAACGGCTCTGCTCCTGCGATCCTTGGTTGCGGATCAAGAGCAACCGGCGCGCCGCCTATGACGCGGCCCGGGCCGGGTTGTCCCCAGGGTTGGATGAGGTGATCTTGCAAAACGAGCGCGGAGAGATCTGCGACGGCTCCATCACCACGGTCTTCTTTGATCGGGGTGCGGGGATGCGCACGCCCCCGCTGTCGGCAGGGCTTTTGCCCGGCATCCTGCGCCAGTCGCTGCGTCTGCCCGAGGAAACGCTGTTGGCATCGGAGGTGGCCAATGTGCGCCTTTGGGTGGGGAATGCGCTGCGGGGGCTGATCCCGGCCACCTTTGTCGCCGCGTGATCCGCACCCCTCTTGCTGGGCATTGAGGGCGCTCCCAAAGGGCCTCTGGCGGGAGTATTTGTCAAAAGGTGCAAAAGCGCATTTGTACCTTTGAAAAATACTCCGGGGGTGAGCGTTTTGGCGGGCCAAACCGCGGTAAGGGGGCAGCGCCCCCTTTCTTTGGGGGAACGGGGCGGTCAGGATCGGCGGTATGGGGATCTGGGGGGACAATCGATGCGGCTGATCTGGATGACGGCGCTTGCCATGGTGGCCTTTGCCGCCAATTCGATCTTGAACCGGATGGCGGTGGGGGGCGGTTGGATCGATCCTGTGTCTTTTGCCGTCTGGCGGGTCGGGGCGGGGGCGGTGGTTCTGGGGGTGGTCTTGGCGCTGCGTCATTGGCGGAGCGGTGCCCTGCTTTGGCCGGGGCTTCGGGGACGTGTCGCCGGGGTGGTTGGGTTATTGGTCTATCTTTTCGGGTTTTCCTTTGCCTATGCGGCGCTTGGGGCCGGGGTGGGGGCGCTGATCCTGTTTGGTCTGGTGCAGTTGACGATGTTTGGTGGGGCGCTTGTCGCGCGGGAGCTGGTGCCCTTGCGCCGCTGGATCGGGGCGGGGATTGCCTTTGCGGGTTTGATCGTTCTGCTTTTGCCGGGGGGCGGGGCGGCCGTTGACGGTTGGGCGGCCGGATCGATGGCCTTGGCGGGGCTGGGTTGGGGGATTTATTCGCTGGCCGGGCGGGCCAGTACCGATCCGCTGGCGGCGACGGCGTGGAACTTTCTTTTCGCCGCGCCTTTTGCGGTGCTGAGCCTGCTGGTCGGGGGGGCGGCGGGGGGGGCGGCGACCCCGGCTGGGATTGTTCTGGCCAGTGTCTCGGGCGGGGTGACCTCGGGTCTTGGCTATGCGCTGTGGTATGCGGTGGTGCCCGCGCTCGGGGCGGCGCGGGCGGCGGCGGCGCAATTGACGGTGCCGGTGTTGGCGGCGGTCGGGGGGGCGGTTTTGATGGCCGAAGGGATCGGTTTGCGGATGATCCTGTCGACGGCGCTGGTTCTGGGCGGGGTCGCTTTGGCCAGTCTGGGCGGGGCCGGGGGCCGCCGCCGCCGCGGTTAGGTCAGCGGGCGCATCAGCCGGTGGGCGCGGTGCGCCACGCCATTTTCGGTGAAGTCGCGGGTGATGCCCGTCGGGACAAAGCCCATGCGCGACCAGAAGGCCCGGCCCCGGGGATTTTTTTCAAGCACGGCAAGGAAAATGCGCGGGCCGTCGGTGTGACGGCGGGCCAGATCGAGGATTTCGCGCGTGAAGGCCGCGCCATGGCCTTGGCCCCGTATCCGGGGGGCGAGGATCATGAGCCCCAGATAGGCATCGCCCGCCTCGGGAAAGCCAAAGGACAGTTCGGCCACACCCGACAGGCGATCTTGCACGAAAAGCCCGATCCGGCACGAGCGCGCGGGGTCGCATCCGGGCGGGGCGGAGGTGAAGATATCCTCGACCTCGGCCTCTCCGGGGGCGTGGTTCAGCCAGAGGTGGTAGTAATCCTGCGCCTCTGCCAAGAAATCGCGTACGGCGGCGCGATCCTTGTTGGGGTCGAGCGCCCGAAAGACGCGGGTCATTGCGTGCGTTCGGGGGGCATGATGCCGCGCCAGTCGATATCGCGCACCGAGATCGCCCCCGAAAGGATGATTCCGGCCAGAATGGCCCAGATCACCGTGGCGATGGCGGTGGTGATCTTGGCCTTGCGCCCGACGTTTTCATCATGGGGGGCACCTGCGGGCGTACCCGGCACCACCGTGCCCACATCGCCTTGGGTTTTCAGGCGCAGGGGCAGCACGATGAAAAAGGTCATGAACCAGGTGACGGCGTAAAGGACCAGTGCGGCAGTGATCGTCATATTTGTTCCAGTTCTACAAGGCAGCCGTTGAAATCCTTGGGATGCAGGAACAAGACCGGTTTGCCATGGGCGCCGATCTTGGGCTCTCCGCTGCCCAGAACGCGCGCGCCGCTGGCTTTGAGGTGATCGCGTGCGGCAAGGATGTCTTCGACTTCGTAACAGATGTGGTGGATGCCCCCGGCGGGGTTCTTTTCCAGAAAGCCCTTGATCGGCGAGGCCTCGCCCAAGGGGTAGAGCAGTTCGATCTTTGTGTTCGGCAATTCGATGAAAACCACGGTCACCCCGTGATCGGGTTCGTCCTGAGGGGCGCCGACCTTGGCCCCGAGCGTGGATCTATATTGTTCGGATGCCGCGGCAAGGTCTGGCACCGCAATCGCAACATGGTTCAAACGGCCAATCATCTGGGACTCTCCTTCAAGCTCTCGGTCACGGGTTACGGCATGTCTGGCCAGAGGTTCAAGAGGGGCACTTGCCGCAGGCTGGTCGCGGCCGGGCGGGCGTTAACCGCGCATTATCCAGATTCGGTCGTAATAGGGGGATCAGAGAAAGGGGAACGTCATGCCGCAGATGTCTTTGCCGAGCCCGACCACCCATGGGCTTCGGGCCTGGTTCCTGCCCCGGGGGGCGCGGCCGCCCAGCGGGCCGCAGCCGATGGTGGGAAAAACCGTTCTGTTGGTCGAGGATAGCCGACATGCCTCGGATGCGATGCGGCTGATGTGCCAGCGGTTGGGGGCGCGGTTGCGGCGGGCGGAAACGCTGGATCAGGCGCGCTGCCATCTGCGCACCTATCGCCCCGATGTGGTGATTGTCGATCTGGGTCTGCCCGATGGAAGGGGGGAGGAGTTGATCGCCGATCTGGCACCCAATCCGCGCGGGCCGCTGATCGTGGCGATGTCGGGCGATGATGCGGCGCGGGCGGGGGCAATGCGCGCGGGGGCGGCGGCGTTTCTGGCCAAACCGGTGCACAGTCTGGCAATGGTGCAGGCGGCTTTGTGCCCCGAAAGCGATTATCTGGCGGAGGAGGAGGCGATCCGCGTCGATCCGATGTCGCTGCGCGATGATCTGCGGGTGGCCGCCGATCTGTTGGCCGATCCGGCGGTCAATCTCAGCTATGCGGCCGGGTTCGTGATGGGGCTGGCCCGCATGGCCGACGATCTTGAACTGCGCGGTCTGGCGTTGAGTGTTCTTCACGCGCCCGAACGCTTGGCCGAGCTGCAACGGGCCGTGCAGCAAAGGTTGTGGAAAAGCCAACCGATCTAGCGGCGTGCCAGGGGCGAGCGGGGCCGACTTGCAGCGGCCGGGCTTGATGCGGGGCGGATGATCGCGCTGTCCCCTTGGGTCAAGGGTCAAGGGTCAAGGGTCAAGGGTCATGGGACGGGGGTCAAGGGACGGGGGACGGGGGGCGGCGGTTGGGTTCGGCAAAAGGGATCTGGACCGGGGCACATCCCGCAGAGACGGGTGGTGCGTCTGGGGCACATCCGGGGGTCAAATCCGCAGATCAGAGCGCGGGATCAGAGACAGGAGGGCGGAGAAGGAAGAACAGGTTCAAGAGTCTGGGCAGGCTCGTGGATCATGCCTTTGGTTCTGCGGTCGGCTCCAGCGCCTTGGGTAAGGCCCCGGTGCGCAATCTGGGGAGAGTGTTTGGGCGGTGCCTCTGGGGCAG
>JALQUQ010000193.1 GCA_023263735.1 Paracoccaceae bacterium
GGGGATACACCAGTAGTGACACCTCGGATACCTGCCAGGGCGACAGCGGCGGTCCGCTCTTCATGCGGCTAAAACAGCAGGGCGCCGTGCAGATCGGCATTACTAGTTTTGGCGGCAGTGATTCGGCGGGATGCGGCACGCCCGACTCGCCCGGCGTCTACGCCAATGTGGCGCAGCTGTTTGCGTTTGTGACCAGCCATGTCGCCGGCGTGGCTGAAAATGGATTTGGCCCTTGCCCATCGGGGGGATTTGCTGGGGTACACAAAGGCGAAAACGGAATTTATCCAGCATGTTATCGACCGTGTGACCACCGCCAGGGGGTGGCCAAAAATCGCGGTTTGGGAGGACTAATCCCCTTTTCGCCGCACGGGCAATTCCGTAACCTTGCCCCATGCTGCGCATCAACGACTCTCTTACCATCGCCGACTGGGAACTGGTCGAAACCTTCAGCCGGTCGCAGGGGCCGGGGGGGCAGAATGTCAACAAGGTGGAAACCGCCGTCGAATTGCGGTTCGAGGCCGAGCGGTCGCCGCACCTGTCCGACCCAGTCAAGGCGCGATTGAAGAGGTTGGCCGGGCGACGGTGGACAACCGACGGTGCCATCGTCATTCGTGCCGAAGAGACACGCAGCCAAGCCCGTAATCGGGAAATGGCGCGGGATCGTCTGGTGGAAATGATCCGTGCGGCGCTGGTCGCACCGAAACGCCGGATCGCGACAAAGCCCACCTATGGCAGCCAATTGCGCAGGTTAAAGTCAAAAACGGTGCGCGGTGAGGTGAAATCCCTGCGCGGCAAGGTTGAGGACCCAGAATGAGCGAAACACTGACGGAACGTCGCGCCCGCCTGATGGGGCCGAATGTGCCGACATTTTACCAAACCCCGGTGCATCTGGTGCGGGGCGACGGCGTCTGGCTGTGGGATGATCAGGGGCGGCGTTATCTGGATTGCTATAACAACGTGGCCCATGTGGGGCATTGTCATCCCCGGGTGGTCGAGGCGATCTGCCAGCAGGCCAGCACGTTGAACACCCACACGCGCTATCACCACACCTTGGTGCTGGATTACATTGATCGGTTGACGGCCACTTTGGGGCATGACCTGTCGCAGGCGATCATGGTCTGCACTGGGTCTGAGGCGAATGATCTGGCGCTGCGGATGGCGCAGGCGGTGACGGGAAAGACCGGCATCATCGCGACCGACAACACCTACCATGGCAACACTTCGGCGGTCAGTCAGCTTTCAACCCGGCGGCCCCCCATTGGTGGCCGTGCGCCGAATGTGCGGCTGGTGCCTGCCCCCGACGCGACAAAGCCGCTGGGTGGCAGTCTTGAGGCGCAAGCGCAGGCCTTTGCCGATGGGGTGGAGCGCGCGATCCAAGATCTGGAGCAGAGCGGCTTTGGGTTTTCCGGTTTGATGCTGTGCCCGGTGTTTGCGAATGAGGGGCTTTTGACCCCTGTCAAAGGGTTTCTGGACCCGACGGTCGAGGTGGTTCGCCGTGCCGGTGGCCTGATTTTGTGTGACGAAGTGCAACCCGGATTTGGCCGTGTCGGTTCGCATTTCTGGGGGCATGATGCCTTGGGATTTGCGCCGGATGTGGTGACGATTGGCAAGCCCATGGCGAATGGCCATCCCGTCGGCGCCTGTCTGGCGCGGCCCGATGTCATGGCGGCCTTTCGCAATGCCTTTGGGTATTTCAACACCTTCGGCGGAAACCCCGTTTCTGCGGCGGCCTGTCTGGCGGTGCTGGATGTTATCGAAGACGAGCAGTTGCAGGCCAACGGGGCCGAAACCTCGGCATATTTGCTGGGTCTTTTGCAGGGGCTTCAACATCCGCGCATCGTGAACGCTCGCGCAGCCGGCATGTTTTTCGGTCTGGAATTCGGCGGCGAAGGGGCCGCGGACTTTACCGCCGATCTGGTTGAAAAGATGGTGGCGCGGGGGTTCATATTGAACCGCATTGGGCGCGAGGCGAATGTCTTGAAAGTTCGGCCCCCGATGGTTTTTGGCAAAGAACACGCCACACTGTTGGTCGATGCCTTGTCTGACGCGCTGGCCGAATGATGGCGGTGCATCTGGCAGCCAAGGCTTGGGGCGCTGGCGTGGTTCGGCCGCTGCGTCTGCGCGAAAACGAGGTTTATGAAATCGCCTTTCCGTCTGGCGAACGCGCGGCCCTGCGTTTGCATCGGCTTGGGTATCAGACCAAAGAGTCGATCGGGGCAGAGCTGTGGTGGTGTGCGGCCCTTGCCGATGCCGGGCAACCCGTGCCGCGCCCAATGCCATCGTTGGCCGGCGATCTGTTATACACGCTGGACGACGGGCGACTGGTCAGCGTGGTCAGCTGGGTTGAAGGTCAGCCGCTGGGCGAGGCGGGTGTTCGGTTGGAGGGGGCGGTTGACGATCAGGTGCAGCGACATTTCCTGCTGGGCCAGTTGGTGGCGTCGATCCATGCGGCCACTGACCTTTTGGTTCTGCCCGACGGTTTTCAGCGCCACAGCTGGGACCGCGACGGTCTTGTCGGAGAATCGCCTGTGTGGGGGCGGTTCTGGGACCGTCCCAACCTGTCGTCTGAGGATCGAAAAACCCTGATCTGGGCGCGGGATTTTCTGGCCGAGGCTTTGATTGCGTCGCAGTCCCCGACGGGTTTGATCCATGCCGATGTCTTGCGGGAAAATGTTTTCGTCGGGCCGGGGGGCTTGTCCCTGCTTGATTTCGACGACAGTGGCTTTGGCTATCGCTGGTACGATCTGGGCACGGTCCTTAGCCAGAATCTGAAAGAACCGGGATATGAAGATATCCGTAAGGCGTTGATTCAGGGCTATGATCCCGACAACGCGGCCTTGGCCGATGAAATTGATCTTTATACTTTGGCGCGCTGCTGCGCGTCGGTCGGTTGGGCAAGCAGCCGATTGCCACCAGATGATCCGGTGCAACAAAGACACTTGGACCGCGCGATTGCATTGGCGCAATGGGTCAGATACCGCAAAACTGTTTGAAGAATTACGGGCAGGGCGATAGTCACAGCACTGTTACAAAGCGTTTTGCGCGCTGTTACAAAGCGCGCGCGCCAACAGAAAGCCTGTGAAATGTCCGACTTGCCCCCGTCAAACAAGAACCAATGGAAAACGCTGGACAAGGATCTGGGGCGGATTGCCCAGATGGAACAGGCGATGACCTTTATCACTCGGCCCATGGTGGCCGTGTCGATTGGTCTGTTGTTCGTTTTGATCTGTGCGGTGGCGGCTGTCGTCTTTTCGGGGGGCACCTCTTCGACGCTGATCATCGTGATGGCGGCGGCCTTTGGAGCCTATATGGCGCTGAACATCGGCGCCAATGATGTGGCCAACAATATGGGCCCGGCCGTGGGGGCCAATGCCCTGACCATGGGCGGTGCGCTGATCATTGCGGCTGTGTTTGAAACGCTGGGGGCTTTGGTCGCGGGGGGCGACGTGGTTTCAACGATTTCGGGCGGGATCGTTGCGCCGGAATCGGTGGCCGACCCGGATACCTTTGTCTGGGCCATGATGGCCGCGCTGATTGCGGCAGCCGTTTGGCTGAACCTTGCAACCTGGCTTGGTGCCCCGGTTTCAACCACCCATTCGATCGTGGGCGGGGTCATGGGGGCCGGGATCACGGCGGCTGGCTTTGACGCGGTGGCTTGGGGAAAAATGGGCCAGATCGCGGCAAGCTGGGTGATTTCGCCTGTCTTGGGCGGGCTGATCGCCGCGCTTTTCCTGGCCTTTATCAAGGCGTTCATCAATGACGTTCCCGACAAGCTGGGGGCCGCCCGCCGGTGGGTTCCGATCTTGATCGGGATCATGTTCGGGGCCTTTTCGGCCTATTTGGCGGTCAAGGGGCTGAAAAAGATCATCGAAGTCAGCTTGGCGCAGGCAATGGTTCTGGGTCTGGTGGTGGCGGTCGTGTCGGCGGTCGTAATGCGCCCGATGGTGCGCAAACAGGCCGATGGAATGGAGAACCGCAAGAAAAGCCTTAAGAAACTGTTTGGGATGCCGCTCATTGTATCGGCGGCGCTGCTGTCGTTTGCACATGGGGCCAATGACGTGGCGAATGCGGTTGGGCCCTTGGCCGCCATCGTTCACGCCGTTCAGGACAATGCGACCGAAGCCAAAGTGACCATTCCGATTTGGGTGATGGTGATTGGCGCGGGCGGTATTTCGTTTGGGCTGTTGCTGTTCGGGCCGAAGCTGATCCGTCTTGTCGGGGCCGAAATCACCAAGTTGAACGCCCTGCGCGCCTATTGCGTGGCGCTGTCGGCCGCGATCACCGTGATCGTCGCCTCGTGGCTGGGTCTTCCGGTCTCGTCCACCCATATTGCCGTTGGCGCGGTGTTTGGCGTGGGCTTTTATCGTGAATGGCATGCCGAACGGCGGTTCCGCAAACTGGGAATCTCCAAAGGCGCCGAAGTTCCGGTTGAAGAACGCAAGCGGCGCAAATTGGTGCGTCGCGTGCATTTCCTTGGGATCGCGGCAGCTTGGGTGGTGACGGTTCCGGCAACGGCGATCTTGTCGGCGGGAATCTTTATGGTTCTGCGCTTTGTCAGCTAAAGAATGACGGGGCGTCAGACCAAAACGTCTGACGCCTCTTGTTCGCCGACCCGGAACACGCGCTTGTAACGTTCGATTTCCGCGGCGGGGCCCATCGCTTTGTTTGGGTTGTCGGACAATTTGACCGTGGGCCTGCCGTTTGCGCTGATCGCCTTGCAGACAAGCGAAAACGGGGCCAGCCCATCGTCGGGCGCCAATCCGCGAAAATCGTTGGTCAGCATGGTGCCCCAGCCAAAGGACACCTTTACCCGGCCCAGAAATTGCGCATGCAGTTCCTTGATCTTGTCGACATCCAGACCGTCGGAAAAAATCACCAATTTGGTCGTCGGGTCCTCGCCCCGGTCTTTCCACCATTGGATGGCAATTTCCGCGCCCTTTGCCGGATCGCCCGAGTCGATGCGGATGCCCGTCCAACTGGCCAGCCAATCCGGCGCATTCTTCAGAAAACCCGCCGTGCCATAGGTGTCGGGCAGAATGATCCGCAGATTGCCGTCATGTTCTTCGTGCCAGTCGGCCAAGACCTGATAGGGCGCCTGTTCCAGCTCTTGATCGGTGAGGGCGAGGGCAGAATAGACCATCGGCAATTCATGCGCGTTGGTGCCAATCGCCTCGATATCGCGCTTCATCGCGATGCGGCAGTTTGACGTGCCGATGAATTTGTCGCCCAAGCCTTCGATCAGGGCCTGCACGCACCAATCCTGCCATAGAAAGCCATGGCGGCGGCGGGTGCCGAAATCGGCCAGTTTCAGCCCGGGAATGGTGCGCAATCCTTCGACCTTTTCCCAAAGCTTGGTCATCGCGCGGGCATAAAGCACCTCAAGCTCGAACTTGCCCATCTTGTTCAAAACGGCGCGCGAGCGAAGTTCCATC
>JALQUQ010000194.1 GCA_023263735.1 Paracoccaceae bacterium
GCAATCGACCTGTGGCCGTGAAATCAACTATCGGATCGGGGTGGCCAGCGCGCAGGTGATCTTGCGTCAGTTGGACCCGGCGACGAACCGCTATGTCGAGGTGGTGAAATTCGACCCGGCCAGCGAGGCCGCGCCGCAGATCTATCTGGATCAGGCGAAAGAGCCGGATGTGCGGTTTCGCGTGACGCTTGCCGAAGGGGTGACCAGTTGGCAGGTGGTTGAAGAGTTGAAACGCGCCGATTTTCTGACCGGAGAGGTTGCGGCCGTGCCGGCCGAAGGGACCTTGGCCCCGGACAGCTATGAGGTGGAAGCGGGCTCGTCGCGCGAGGAGCTGATTGCCCGCATGGTCGAGGCGCAGACGCGTCTGTTGGCGCAACTGTGGTCGGCGCGGGTGGACGGTTTGCCCTATGAGACGCCGGAAGAGGCGTTGATCATGGCGTCGATCGTCGAAAAGGAAACCGGGATTTCGGAAGAACGCCCGCAGGTGGCCAGCGTGTTCCAGAATCGTCTGGAGCAGGGGATGCGGTTGCAGACGGACCCGACGGTCATTTATGGCATCACCAAGGGGCAAGGCGGTTTGGGGCGCGGGTTGCGGCAAAGCGAACTGCGCAAGGAAACACCGTATAACACCTATGTTATCAATGGCTTGCCGCCGACCCCGATTGCGAATCCCGGGCGGTTGTCGATTGAGGCGGTGCTGAACCCGGCGCAGACGGATTATCTGTTCTTTGTGGCGGATGGCACGGGGGGGCACGCCTTTGCGGCGACGCTGCAAGAGCATAACAAGAACGTAGCCAAATGGCGCGAGATCGAGAAATCGCAGGGCGCCGCAGAGCAGTCTGGCGTGCAGGGCGAATAGGGCCCGCAGCGCCGATAAAGTCTGAAAGATCAAACCTTTGCGCCAGACCCGACGAAACCGTTCGGGTCTGGTTTTTCATTATGCGCCGGTTTTTTCGGGGGGGGATGGGCCGCGCGTGGTTAATGAGTGGTTAAGCGGTCGCCCTGTAACCATTTGATATGGTTGAATTTTTAGCTTGACCTTGCGACCGATCCAACCTATACCTTGTGACATGCTAGAAGAAGTGTCGAAAGCGGCCGGGGTGACCCGTGGCCGCTTTTTCCATTTCTGTTCGTCCGGAGGGAGAACGAGGCGAATGGCAGCACAGTATGACAGCAAATCTTCAAACGGATGATGTGTCGGCGATTGGTGGCGGCGCAGGAGTGCCTTCGGGCGATTTTTTGGATGAGGCGACCGCGCTTTTCCGCGAGGCCGCTGGCGAATTGTTTGGCGCGTTACGGGGGCTCCGCCGGGGGCGAACCGAAGAGGCCAAGGCCGCGGCGCAGGCGGTCAAGGACCTGAAACAGGCGCTTGAATGGGTGATGGACGAAAGGAACCGCTGTGAAAAGTACCGCAAATCCGCTGCCGGGGTTGTCGGAACCCGCGCGCACGACCTGGACGCCGCACGCGATGAAATCGGGCGCCGTCTGGCTTGCCTCCGCAACGCCCGAGACGATTGACGCGTTTCTGGCGGGGCTGAGCGATGAGGCGCTGACCGCGCTGCCCTGGTTGTTTGAATTTTGGGCCCTGCCGCATCAATTGCCCCCCGAGGGCGCGTGGCGAACATGGGTCGTGATGGGGGGCAGGGGTGCCGGAAAGACGCGGGCCGGGGCGGAGTGGGTGCGGGCGCAGGTCGAGGGTGCCCGCCCGACCGACCCCGGCCGGGCCCATCGGCTGGCGCTGGTCGGGGAAACGCAGGATCAGGTGCGGGAGGTGATGATCTTTGGCGAAAGCGGGATTCTGGCCTGTTCGCCGCCGGACCGACGCCCGGAATGGAATGCGGGGCGGCGCACGCTGATATGGCCGAATGGGGCGACGGCGCAGACGTTTTCGGCGCATGACCCCGACAGTTTGCGCGGGCCGCAGTTCGACGCGGCTTGGGTCGATGAACTGGCCAAGTGGAAGCGGGCCGAGGAAACCTGGGACATGCTGCAATTCGCGCTGCGTCTGGGGCAGCATCCGCAGCAGGTGGTGACGACGACCCCGCAGAATGTGGCGGTGTTGAAGGCGATCATGCGCAACCCGTCAACCGTGTTGACCCATGCCCCGACCGATGCGAACCGGGCCTATCTGGCGGGATCGTTCCTTGAGGAAGTGCAGCGGCGTTATGGCGGGTCGTTCCTTGGGGCGCAGGAGCTGGAGGGGCGTCTGGTCGAGGATGTCGAAGGGGCGCTGTGGACCATGGCGATGGTGGATGGCGCGCGCACGCAGACGGTGCCGCGCTTTGACCGGGTGGTCGTGGCGGTGGACCCGCCGGTTTCGGGGCACGAATCCTCGGATGAATGCGGGATCGTCGTGCTGGGGGTGACCTGCACGGGGAACCCGCGCGATTGGCGGGGCATGGTGTTGGAGGATGCCAGCCTGCGGGGCCGGGCGACCGAATGGGCGCAGGCAGCGGTGGAGGCCTATCACCGCCATGGCGCCGACAGGATGGTGGCCGAGGTCAATCAGGGCGGCGATCTGGTGGCCGAGATGCTGCGGCAGGTTGACCCGCTGGTGCCCCTGAAAACGGTTCATGCCACGCGGGGCAAGGCCGTGCGGGCCGAGCCGGTGGCGGCCCTTTATGAGCAAGGGCGGATCAGCCATGTCCCCGGCTTGGGGCGGCTGGAAGAGCAGATGTGCCGGATGACCCGCAAGGGATTTGACGGCAAGGGCAGCCCGGACCGCGTGGATGCGCTGGTTTGGGCAGTGACCGAGGCGATGCTGGACCCGGCGCGCAGTCAGGCTCCGGCCCCGCATGTGCGCGGTCTGTGGCGCTAATCCAGAGATAAGGAACCGATGATGGTGTTCAATTTTCTGCGGCGGGGCGATGGATCGCCCGCGCCCGATGCGGCTATGGAGAAAAAGGCCAGCGCCACGGGGCGCGTGGTCGCCTTTGGCACCGGTGGCCGTGTGGCGTGGAGCCCGCGCGACACCGGATCGCTGACGCGCAACGGGTTTCTGGGCAATCCGGTCGGGTTTCGGGCGGTGAAACTGGTGGCCGAGGCGGCGGCGGCGCTGCCGCTGGTGTGTCAGGATGCCGAGCGGCGCTATGACCTGCATCCGCTTTTGGCGTTGATCGCGCGCCCCAATGATGCGGCGGGGCGGGCCGAATTCCTTGAGGCGGTCTATGGGCATTTCCTGCTGTCGGGGAATGCCTATGTGGAGGCGGTGCCTGCCGAAGCGGGGTTGCCCCGCGAATTGCATGTGCTGCGGTCGGATCGGATGAACCTGATCCCCGGGGCCGATGGCTGGCCGGTGGCCTATGACTATACGGTCGGGGGGCGAAGCCACCGGTTCGACATGCGCGGCCCGGTCAAGCCGATTTGCCATCTGAAGGCGTTTCACCCGATGGATGACCATTACGGCCTGTCGCCCTTGCAGGCGGCGGCGGTGGCGATGGATGTGCATAGCGCGGCCAGTTCGTGGTCAAAAGCGCTTTTGGACAATGCGGCGCGGCCGTCGGGGGCGATTGTCTATAAGGGGGCGGATGGGCAGGGCGCATTGTCGCCCGATCAATATGACCGGCTGGTGACCGAAATCGAGATGAACCATCAGGGCGCGCGCAATGCCGGG
The DNA here is from genome assembly GCA_023263735.1 of Paracoccaceae bacterium. Classification (GTDB taxonomy): domain Bacteria; phylum Pseudomonadota; class Alphaproteobacteria; order Rhodobacterales; family Rhodobacteraceae; genus Pseudotabrizicola. The sequence continues at coordinate 3,614 of JALQUQ010000194.1, forward strand.
CGGCCGATGCTTTTGGAAGGTGGGCTGGACTGGAAGCCGATGGGATTTTCGCCGTCGGATATGGAATTCCAGAAGACGAAAGAGGCCGCCGCGCGGGAAATCGCGATTGCCTTTGGCATTCCGCCGATGCTGCTCGGGATACCGGGCGATGCGACCTATGCCAATTACCAAGAGGCGAACCGCGCGTTTTATCGGCTGACGATCTTGCCCCTTGCGGCAAAGGTTCTGGCCGATCTGTCGCATTGGCTGGCGGGATATGCGGGAGAGGCGGTGGAACTGCGGGTCGATCTGGACCAGATCCCGGCGCTGGCGGTGGAGCGCGATCAGCAATGGGCGCGGGTGGGCGCGGCTGATTTTCTGACACAGGCCGAGAAGCGGCGGCTTTTGGGCCTGCCCGCCTTGGCCCAAGACGAATGACGGGCCGCGGATCGCCCGGCGGATCGCGCTTTTTGTACGACAGTTTCGACGCGGCCACGGCGCGGATCGAGGCGAATGAGCGTGTGGCCGAAGAGCGTTGGACGGCGCTGGAATTCAGACTTGGCCAGATCGACAGTGCTTTGGAGCGGCTGGAAAAGCGAATTTGGCTGGGGGTTTACGGAGTTGCGGCCTTTTTGCTGGCGCAGGGGGTCGAGACGCTTTTGCAATCAGGATTGAGGTGAGGCGATGGAGGATTTCGGGGCGCCGGAACGCAAATATCTGCGCCCGGAGGCGGGGCTGACCCTGACCGATGGCCGGGTGATCGAAGGCTATGCCAGCCTGTTCGGGTTGGCCGATCAGGGCGGCGATGTGGTGCAAAAGGGGGCCTATGGTGCCAGTCTGGCCCGGCTTTCGGCGCGTGGGGAAAAGGTGCGGATGCTGTGGCAGCACGACCCGACCCAGCCCATCGGCGTCTGGGAAGAGGTGCGGGAGGATGCCACGGGCCTTTGGGTCAAGGGGCGTATCCTGAGCGAAGTGGAAAAGGGGCGCGAGGCGGCGGCCCTTTTGCAGGCGGGGGCGATTGACGGGCTGTCGATTGGCTATCGCACCGTCAAGGCGAACCGCGATGACAAGGGCCGCAGGCTTTTGTCGGAACTGGAGCTGTGGGAGGTGTCGCTGGTCACCTTTCCCATGCTGAGAGAGGCCCGTGTTTCGGCCAAATCCGATGAGGATGGCTGGCACTGGCAGCAGCTGGCGACGCTGATCCATGCGGCGCGTCAGGAACTGGCCGAGCGATAACGCCCCGGCTTTTCAGGACATCTGAGGAGATACGATGACCGAGATCGGAACTCGGGCCGGGGAAGATTTGCCCCGCGCCCAGCATCCGGCTGCCGAAGCGGCGGCCGCGATGGCGGGATTTCTGAAGGAATTCCGTGGCTTTCAAACTGAAGTGAAACAATCGCTGCAACATCAGGAAGAGCGACTGACCATGATGAACCAAAAGACTGTGCCTTATGGCCGCCCCGCGCTTTCGGCCTTTGCCGAGGTGGAAGCCCCGCATCAAAAGGCGTTTGACGCCTATCTGCGGTCGGGCGATGACGATGGCCTGCGCGGGCTGGTGCTGGAGGGCAAGGCGCTGAGCACCGCCGTTGCAGCCGAAGGCGGCTATCTGGTGGATTCCGTGACCTCGGATCGCATTCGGTCGCGCCTGAAATCCACCGCCTCGCTGCGGTCGATTGCCAAGGTGGTTCAGGTCGAGGCGACGTCGTTCGATGTGCTGATCGACCGTACCGAACTTGGGTCGGGCTGGGCGTCGGAGACGGGGATCGAGGCAACCTACTATGAGGGTGGATTCAGCAATGCCAACTGGCGGGTGCTACC
>JALQUQ010000195.1 GCA_023263735.1 Paracoccaceae bacterium
GTTGGGGGGTGCCGCGGTCGATCATCGTCAAGGAATATCTGCCGCTATTGCAGGCCAATCCGAATGCGGTAAGCCATTTGCAAGTGGTGGATGGCCGGGGCCGTGTCGTGCCGCGCGGTTCGGTGAATTTTGCCGCCTATTCGGGGCGCAGCTTCCCCTATGGCCTGCGCCAGCCGCCGTCGGCCGGGAATGCCTTGGGTAAGGTGAAATTCATGTTCCCGAACCCCTATAACATCTATCTGCATGACACGCCGGCCAAGTCGCTGTTTCAACAAGAGGTGCGGGCCTACAGCCATGGGTGCATCCGTCTGGCCGATCCGATCGATTTTGCGCATGCGCTGCTTGCGGTGCAAGATGCCGACCCAGAGGGCACGTTTGACCGCTTTCTGAAGACCGGGCAGGAAAGCATCGTGCCGCTGGTCACCAAGATTCCCGTGCATCTGGTGTATTTCACCGCCTTCCCCGGTGCGCGCGGACAAATGACCTATCGCCATGACATCTATGGCCGGGATGCAAAGATTGCCGAGGCGCTGGCCGCCGCCGGGGTGGAGTTGGGCGGCGAACAGGGCTAAACAGGGCCCCAGCGGCAAAGCCGCAAGACGGGAGCTTTGCATGGCATATACTGTTGGCGAAATCGCCCGCGCCTTGGGTGCGGATTGTGCTGGTGAGATCGATATCGCGATTTCGCGGGCCAGCGAACCGGCTTTGGCCGGGCCCGAGGATTTGGCGCTGGCGATGAGCCCGGCCTATGCCGAGGGGCTGGCCAAGGGGCAGGCCGTCGCGGCCATGGTGTGGCCCGGGGCCGATTGGCAAGAGCTGGGTCTGCGGGCCGCGATCTTTGCGCCGCGTGGCCGTCTGGCGATGGCGGGGCTCAGCGCCATGATGGATGCGGGGCCGCAAATCGCGCCGGGTGTGCATCCGATGTCGGTGGTTGATCCTTCGGCGGTGATTGGTGCCAATCCCGCGATTGGCCCCTTTGTCACCATCGGCGCAGGCGTCGTGATTGGCGCGAATGCCCGGATTGCCAGCCAGGTGTCGATTTCCGAAGGGGCGCAGATCGGCGCCGATGCCTTGATCTGTCAGGGCGCCCGGATCGGGGCGCGGGTGCGGATTGGCGACCGTTTCATCTGTCAGCCGGGGGCGGTGATCGGGTCGGATGGGTTTTCCTTTGTGACGCCGGAAAAATCGGGGGTCGAGGAAATCCGCCAGACCCTTGGCCAGCGCGAAGAGATCAAGGCGCAAAGCTGGACCCGCATTCACAGCCTGGGCTCGGTTTCCATCGGTGACGATGTCGAGATTGGCGCGAATGCCTGCATCGACCGGGGCACCATCCGCGATACGACCATCGGGTCGGGCACCAAATTGGATAACCTTGTCCATATCGGCCACAATGTTCAGGTCGGCCAAGACACCTTGCTGTGCGGTCAGGTTGGCGTCGCGGGCAGCTCGAAGATTGGCAGCCGTGTTGTTCTTGCGGGGCAATGCGGGGTCAACGACAATATTTTCATCGCCGATGATGTGATTTGCGGCGGGGCGACCAAGGTCTTTACCAATGTGCCCGCGGGGCGCGTCATGTTGGGCTATCCGGCGGTCAAGATGGAGCAGCATATCGAAATGCAAAAGGCGCTGCGCCGTCTGCCCCGAATGGCCGCGCGTTTAACAGAACTTGAAAAAAAGTTCTCAGAACCGTCATGATTGTCTGATACCGCTTTACCCAACGCAGCATGCAACCGGGAATAGACAGATGAACACGATCGGCAAACAAGTCGCGATGATCCTTTCGCTTCGCTCCGGGCTCAACCTGTCGGATATCCGCATGGATCAGAGCCTGCGCGATCTGGGTGTTGACAGTCTGGTGTTGGTGGAAACCATTTTCGAACTGGAAGAAACCTTCGACATCGTCGTGCCGTTCAATGCGAATGAGGCTGAAAATTCCGGTCTGGAGACAGTGGGCAGCGTGATTGCCTTGGTCGAACAACTGGTGATGAAACGGGCGGCCTGAGGTGGCGCGCCGGGTTGTGATTACCGGGGCCGGCACGGTCAATCCGCTGGGGTCCAACACGGGTGCTACCTTTGACTCGCTTGCCCGTGGGCATTGCGCCATTGGTCCACTGGACATTCCCGATGTGGATCGCCTGAAGATCAAGATCGGGGCCCAAGTCCGCGACTGGCGTCCCGAAGATCATTTTGAGGCCCGGCACTTGCCCTTGCTGGACCGTGCGGCGCAATTCGCGCTGGTATCCGCGGCCGAGGCTTTGGCACAGGCTGGTCCCGGCATTCCGCTGGCGCAGGCGGGCTGTATTCTGGGAACGGCGGGCGGTGGGCTCACCACCATCGATGACAATTACAAAACGGTCTATCAGGCTGGCAAGGACCGGGTGCATCCCTTGGTGGTGCCGCGTCTGATGCCCAGTGCGCCGGTCAGTCAGATCAGCCTGACGCATGGGTTGCAGGGGCCGTGCTTTACGGTTTCTTCGGCTTGTTCCAGCTCGAACCACGCCATTGGGTTGGCGTTTCAGATGGTGCGGTCGGGGATGGCTCCGGCCATGTTGGCCGGCGGGGCCGAGGCGATGTTGTGCTTTGGCGGGCTCAAGGCATGGGAGGCGCTGCGGGTGATGTCGCCCGATGGGTGCCGCCCGTTTTCGGCGGATCGCAATGGCATGGTGCAGGGCGAAGGAGCCGCCGTTTTCGTGCTCGAAGAGCGCGAGGCGGCGCTGGCCCGGGGGGCACATGTTCTGGCCGAAGTGCTTGGCTTTTCGATGACCTCGGACGCGGCCGATATCGTGCTTCCGTCGCAAGAGGGGGCCGAGCGGGTGATGCGGCTGGCGCTGCAAGATGCCGGGATCGCGCCTGACGCGATTGGCTATATCAACGCGCATGGGACCGGAACCGCCGCAAACGACCGGATCGAGGCGGCGGCCATTCGGGGGGTCTTTGGCGACCATGGCCCCGCCGTTTCATCGACCAAATCGCAGCATGGCCATCTGATCGGGGCAACCGGCGCGGTGGAGTTGCTGGCCTGTCTGATGGCGCTGAACGGTCAGATTGCGCCCACGGCTTCGGTTCAGGACTGTGATCCCGACTGCGCGCTGGATCTGGTGGTCGGAACGGCGCGCAAGGCTGATGTGTCGGCGGTGCTGACCAATTCCTTTGCCTTTGGCGGTTTGTCGGCCTGTCTGGTTCTGGGGCCATCTGATCGCTGATCCCCTGCAGGCCAAAAACGAAAAGGCCGCCCGGAAAGGCGGCCTTTGATGCACCTATCGTCCCGACAGGGCGTTATGGGTTGGTCTTGGACACTTCGTCATAGCCGGCGGTAAAGCCCTTCAACGACAGGTCCACCGAAATCCGTTCTTCGGGAAGGGCGGCAGGCACCATGCTGAGGGTGGCTTTTGCGCCTTTGCGGAACTGTTCGACCTCGGCTTTGGTAAAGCCGACGCGGGCGACACAGCCCTCTTTGTAGCAGAAGGTATAGGGGTAAAGCTTGGCCTTGCCGCCGTCGATCGCCAGCGTCAGGTTTTCGGTCAACAACACCTCAAGCGGCACAACGATCGTGGCACCTGCGGCCGCCTCTCCGCCCTCGGGCAGATTGAACATGCTGAATTCGGCAACCGAATTGCCATCCTTGTCCTTCAGCAGCTGATAAAGCTGGCACGAATCCGTGCCCGTTTCTGCCTTGACGCAACGCTGTTCCCACAGGTCGTTGGTCGCCTTGACATACATCGTGCCCGGCGCATTCGGGTCGGCAACTTCGGCACCCATGTTCAAATCGTTTGCGGTTGCCGCATCAGCGGGAGCCGCCGCATCCTGTGACCAAGCGGTCATGGGGACTGCCATCAAAAGGCTGACAAGGGCTGCGGATTTGGCAAGGGAAGCGATCGACGTCGTTTTCATTTTTTTCCTGTGGTCCATGGTGTTCATGACACGGGCGGGGCCATACCATGCCCGGGCGGGCCTGTCAGTCCCCCAATGACCCATGCCTTGGAAATGGGCGGCGAAACGCCGACGCACCTCCTGACTCAAAACAAACTAAACGCTTTCATGTAAATGAAAAAAGGGCCGGCAATCCGGCCCTCTTCTTTTTATTTTTTTGCTCCCTGTCGGACTGGCCGACTTCATGAGGGCAGACGCTATTGCGCTTTCTGGCAGGCGTCAACAGTGAAAATGCGGGTTTTTCGCAGGAAAAAAGGTGTAAAAAAACCGCGCCGTTTTACGGGCGCGGCCAGTCTGACAGGGAGGAAGTCCAAACGACACAACAACTGCTGTGCCGGTATCGGAAAGTCTGGCACCAGAACGTTAACAATGTATGGTTGTTGCGTGTGACTTTGCGCAACGAAGAAACGTTTTGGTGATTTTGGGGGAAAGTGTGACCGATCAACCGGTGATTTTTGTAGGTGGTGGGGGGGAGGGCTATGGGCAGCCCCAGACGCTTTTGCTCAAATATGGCAATCGGCATGGTCTGATCGCAGGCGCGACCGGAACGGGAAAGACGGTCACCCTGCAGATTCTGGCCGAGGGCTTTTCGGCCGCGGGGGTTCCTGTCTTTCTGTCCGACGTCAAAGGCGATCTGTCGGGCATCGGGGCCAGCGGGTCGGCCAGCCACAAATTGCACGATCCTTTCATGAAACGGGCCGCGACCATCGGGCTTGATCTGCAATACCGGTCTTTCCCGGTCACATTCTGGGACCTTTTCGGCGAACAAGGACATCCGATTCGGGCCACCGTGGGGGAAATGGGGCCTTTGCTGCTGTCTCGCCTTCTGGAACTGTCCGAACCGCAAGAAGGCGTGTTGAACGTGGCCTTTCGCTTGGCGGACGAAGAAGAGCTTCCGCTCTTGGACATGAAAGACCTGCGCGAATTGCTGATCTATATCGGCGAGAATGCCGAACAGATTTCAACGCGCTATGGTCTGGTTTCGACCCAGTCGATTGGCGCGATCCAAAGGCGGTTGCTGGTGCTGGAAAACGAAGGCGGCGCGCGCCTGTTCGGCGAGCCGGCCCTGGATCTGAACGATTTGTTCCTGACCGATGCCCAAGGGGCAGGGCGGGTCAATATCCTTGCCGCCGACAGGCTGATGCAATCGCCCCGGCTCTATGCCACCTTTCTGTTGTGGATGTTGTCGGAACTGTTTGAAAACCTGCCCGAGGTGGGGGACCCGGACAAGCCGAAGCTCGTCTTCTTTTTCGACGAAGCGCATCTGTTGTTTCAGGATGCGCCGCGCGCGTTGGTGCAAAAGGTCGAACAGGTGGCGCGTCTGATCCGGTCCAAGGGGGTTGGGGTCTATTTCATCACCCAAAATCCGGCGGATGTGCCCGACACCATTCTGGGCCAATTGGGCAACCGGGTGCAGCATGCCTTGCGCGCCTTCACGGCCAAAGACCAGAAAGACCTGCGGCT
>JALQUQ010000196.1 GCA_023263735.1 Paracoccaceae bacterium
CCGATCAAGCGGCCATCCAGCAACCGCACCTCGGATTTCCAGCTTTCGCGGTCGCCGACGGTGGCCACGTAATCCTCGATTTCCGACCAAAGCTTGGTGGGGGCGGAAACGGCCTTCCAGAAATCAGAGAGGGAACGCACGCTGCCAACCGACAGATCCTGTGTCGGTTGATGCCCCCACAGGGCGGAATATGCGGCATTTGTCATCACCAGATTGCCGCTTTCCGAAAAGACGGCGACCGCCTCGTCCATCGCGTCGATGACGGCCTGCCCCAATTCCAGATCGGCGCGGTATCGGCGAGAGCGGCTGACCTCGGTCGAGATGTCTTCGATCATCAGAGCAAGCGCGCCGTTGGGATGCGGACGCCCGATCACACGATAGGTTTGCCCTGTTGGCAGGGTCCACAGCTCTTCGTGCAGGCCGGAGGCTGCGCCCCGCTCAAGATCGATCAGATGCCGCCGCCATCCGCGATAATCCTTTGGCTCGGGCAGGATGTGATTTTCCCGCATCGCGTCGAGCAGAGATTTGAGGGAGGGGCGTTGCGACAGAAAATCGGGGGGAAGACCTGTCAAATCCACCAGCGCCGGATTGAAAAGTTGCAATTGGCGCTGCCTGTCAAAAATGGCCAAAGCAATGGGAAGATGGGCAAAAGTCTTGGTCAAAGTCTGCATGAAATCGCGCAGAGTGCTTTCGGCAGTCACAACACTATCGGCCGAAATCGCAAAGACCAGCCGCTTGTCACCGATCGGGTGGCTGTACAGGTCAAACCATTTTTCGGTTTGATCCTGAAACACCACCCGCTGACGTTGTCGCTCGGCCCCCTGAGAGCTGGCGATCTTGTCGAAGATCCGGGGCAGGGGCCAAGTCAGGTCTTGCCCGGGTGGAAGCGACTTGTCGGCCATAAGGATATAGGACGCGTTGGCCCAGATGACGTCAGAATTTTCCCGCTCTTGCCAGATCAGCATGGGCGCGCGCGACAGGATGGTGCGTTGAAAATCAAGTTCCCGGCTCATGGCGCGGTGGATCATCGGGTCGCTGTGGCCGGTGCGGGGGCTTTCTGCATCTTCGATGACGATGCGGATCAACCCGCCGCGCTGTTCCGCCGTCAGCAAAAGCGGCAGGCCATCGGCATCATCGGCGAAGAGGGACACCACCCCCTCGGTCGGGAGGCGTTTCAATTGTTCGGCCAGATCGGGGAAGGTCGGGCCGAAATAGGCCATAAGCTTGGTCCAGGCCCCGCCCGGCGCGTGAGATGTGGAAAGGATCGCCCGCGCCCCAGCGGTGCAGTCGATCAGGGTTTCACCGTCAAACAGAAAGACCGTTTCGCGGGTATTGGACAGAAAGACCGAGTCGACCGCAGCAGGCTTGCGCGCCCGAAGGCCCGAGACCAACAAAAGGGACCCCAACGCAGAAAGCACTGCGGAAACACCCAACCCTAGGCTGAACAGCAAATTGAATGGCATCCCGAACCCCTGATCTTCAGGAGTAAACTAGGAGCTTGATTATTAATTCAATGTTAATTTTCTGCCACAAAGTGTGCCGGGGCATTCACTCAATCAAAAGTTGCAAAGTTGTCACGGATTGAACGGGACGTTCTCGCCCAGCGGTCCGTCGGCTTTGTGTTCGATCAGGTTCAGCGGCCAGACGACCTGTACCACCGCGCCCGACCGTTCGGGGCGTTCTTCGCGCGCAAGAAAGGGGTCTGAACCATTGGCAAAGGTCAGCCGCGCGCCGGTGCGTTCCAAGAGTGTCTTGGCGATAAAGAGACCAAGGCCCATTCCTTCATATTCCGGCCGCTTGGCCTGATCCGATCCCGGGCGCCGACTGCGGACAAAGGGGTCGCCAATCCGCCCGATCAGATGGGGGGGATAGCCCTCACCGTCGTCCGAGACTTTGACGACCAATTGGTTCTTGCCCCATGCGACATCGATCCAAACGGTCGAAGCGGAAAAATCGACGGCGTTCTGAACCAGATTTCGCAAGCCATGAACCATTTCGGGCCGCCGCTGGACCTGGGGCTGTTTATCGGATGGGTCGGAATCGGACAGAAATTGAAAGCGGAGGTCTTTTCCCCGCGATTGATGCGGCTCTGCCGCCTCGTGCACCAGTGCGCTGACGGGGACGTTGCGCATGTGCAGGTCATCCTTGCCCGCCCGCCCCATGGAACGCAGAATATCGCGACACCGGTCCGCCTGATCGCGGATCAGCCGGGCATCGTCTTGCAGATCGGGAAGGTCCCCCAATTCATCGATCATTTCGGCTGAGACCAATTTGATCGTCGCCAGCGGTGTGCCCAGTTCGTGCGCGGCTGCGGCCACCACGCCGCCCAGATCGGTGAGCTTTTGTTCGCGGGCCAAGGCCATTTGGGTGGCCAGCAGCGCATCTGACATGGACCGCATTTCCGATGCGATCCTGTGCGAATAGATACCCAGAAAGATGATCCCGATGACGATGGACAGCCAAAACCCGAACTCAAAAATCGCGGGCGTGCTCAGGATTGTGCCGTCGGCATAGCGCAGGGGCAGATGGACAAAGGACGTGAGCGTCAGAAAGATGACCGTCAAAGACCCCAGCAGGATGGTCGTGTTCAACTCAAGCGCCAATGCCGAAACCGTTACGGGAACGAGGATCAGCAGCACAAAGGGATTGGTCAAACCGCCGGTCAGGTAAACCAGAAATGACAACTGCGCCAAATCAAAGAGCAAGGTCAACATCGCCTCGGTGTCTGAAAGGCGCTTGTTTTCGGGAAACAGGAATATCGAAATCAGATTGGCGATGACCGAAGTGCCGATGGCCAGAAAGCACAAGCCCAAGGGCAAAAGCATCTCGAAATACCAGTGCGCAACGGCAATCGCGCCCAGTTGTCCAAAAATTGCAAGCCAGCGGAGCAAGATCAGCGTGCGCAGCCGGACCCATTCGCTGTATGACTCTCGGGCAAATGGCCCGCTTTGGGGTGACAACATGGCCGACTTGATCCTGCACGGTTTCGGTGCCCATCTTAGGGGGCAGTCGTTCCGGGGATCAATCCGGACAATTTGGAATGAGGATTCAGAATGAACCGCTTTTATGCCTCGGTTGCCGCGTTCGTCGTCGTCAGCATGATCGGGGGCAGCTTGGGCTATGTCTACCTGAACAAGGGCAATGACGCCTTTGCCGAATGCCGCAATGGGCAGGTTGGGGGTGGGTCCATCGGGGGGCCGTTCACATTGGTGAATGGCAATGGCGAAACGGTCACCGACAAAGAGGTTCTGAGCGGACCGTCCTTGGTGTATTTCGGGTATACCTTCTGCCCCGATGTTTGCCCGCTGGACAATGCCCGCAATGCCGAAGCGGTGGATATTCTGGAAGAAAACGGCTTTGCCGTGACCCCGGTTCTGATCACGATCGATCCAAAGCGCGACACGCCCGAAGTCATGCGCGATTACGTTGAAAATCTGCATCCGCGCATGATCGGCCTGACGGGCAGCGAAGAACAGGTCGAGGCGGCAAAACAGGCCTACAAGGCCTATGCGCGCAAACAGGATGGCGATCCGGAATTCTATCTGATGGATCACTCGACCTTTACGTATCTGATGTTGCCAAAGATCGGGTTTGTCGATTTCTTCCGTCGCGATGAAACGGCCGATGCGATGGCCGAACGGGTCGCCTGCTTTTTGTCGAACGCGCCGGATTGACCCGAATTTGACCTTGTGACGTATTGGACATACATCTTTCGTGCATCACTTGCAGGAGGCGGACCATGGCGGATGACTTGGCGGCGGAGATCGGTCCAGATCGTAGCCTTCTGCTGGTTGATGACGATGAGGCCTTTGTAAAGCGATTGGCCCGTGCCATGGAAAAGCGTGGTTTCGTCGCGGAAACGGCGGAAAGCGTGGCCGCGGGAAAAGCCGTGGCGCAGGCGCGCCCCCCGGCTTTTGCGGTGGTCGATTTGCGGTTGGAAGACGGTAATGGGCTGGATGTGGTCGAGGCGTTGCGCGAACGTCGCCCCGATTGCCGGATTGTCGTCTTGACGGGTTACGGGGCGATTGCGACGGCAGTGGCGGCCGTAAAAGTGGGCGCGATCGACTATTTGTCAAAGCCGGCGGATGCAAATGATGTGACAAATGCCCTGTTGGCCCGGGGTGATGTAATGCCCCCGCCCCCCGAAAATCCAATGTCGGCAGATCGTGTGCGGTGGGAACATATTCAGCGCGTTTACGAAATGTGCGACAGAAATGTTTCTGAAACGGCGCGTCGATTGTCGATGCATCGGCGGACTTTGCAGCGCATTCTTGCAAAACGCAGCCCGAAATAATTGACCCTATTGCCAGAAAGGGCGGCCCTGTATAATTTCCGTTAAAGAGATTTAATTGGAGCCCCTTCTCATGGACGTGAATTCACTTTCGCTGCGTGAATTGAAAGACCTTCAGGCACAAGTTAATCGTGCCATTGCCAGCTACGAAGATCGCCGCAAGAAAGAAGCCTTGATCGAATTGGAAGAAAAGGCTCGGCAAATGGGCTTTTCGCTGGCGGAACTGACCGGCGGTGTTGTGACCCGCAAACGCGCACCGGCACAGGCCAAATATGCGAACCCCGATGATGTAACGGAAACCTGGTCGGGCCGTGGCCGTAAACCGCGTTGGTTCGATGCCGCGTTGGCTGCGGGCAAATCGCCCGAAGACTTGGCGATCTGACTTTAGCGATTAGACACAAAGCGCCAAGAGTTGTTCATGTTTGCGAACGAATTCGGCGCGAACATCGGCGGGGGGGCGGAGCCGAATTGCAAAACCCCTTCGCGTTTCGGGCGAAATTCGGCCGAAAAATCGATTTGCTTCTTCTTCTGAAAATCCGGCGATTTCGACGGCTTCCATCCAAGCCGAGATTTTGTCTGCGGCCTTGATTGCCTTTTTCAGATCGGCTGGCAAAACGGCGGGCAAGCCAAAGCGAATGTGGATGGCCGCCGTCAAACGTTGATCCAGATCGCCATAGCCGGGGCCGACGGCGGCTTTGACCGGGGAAATCATATCCCCGATCACATATTCCGGGGCGTCGTGCAAAAGAGCGGCAAGCCGCCACCGAGGCCCCGCCTCGGGGTTCTTTTTGCGAAAGATTTCCTCTACCAGCAGCGAATGTTCGGCCACCGAATAGGGCCAATCGCCCTTGGTTTGCCCGTTCCAGCGGGCGACAAAGGCCAAACCATGTGCAATGTCGATGATTTCAATATCCATCGGCGTTGGGTCCAGAAGATCCAATCTGCGACCGGACAGCATTCTTTGCCAAGCGCGCGGAGGTGCCTTTTTATTGTTCATGATCTCGCTCTGCCTCATGCCGGGCGCATACCGAATGGAATGGCACCCGCCCCGTCAGATTACCCTAAGCTGTAGGGTTCAGAAAGTCATTGGCCC
>JALQUQ010000197.1 GCA_023263735.1 Paracoccaceae bacterium
CAGGATCAAGACCGCCGTGTTTCGCAAACCCGGCCAAGTGATATAGCGGAACACCTGCCATTTTGAGGCCCCTTCGATCGAAGCCGCCTCGTACAGGGTGGGCGATATGGTTTGCAGGCCCGAGAGCCAGATCACCATGTGAAATCCGACCGCCTGCCAGATCGACATGGCAATGATCGCCCCAAGCGCCGTGCTGGGGTTTCCCAGCCAATCGACCCGGGGGATCGCACCAAAGCTGATCGCGCCCAAAAGATTGTTCAACAGCCCGGATTGGCCGTCATAGATCAACCGCCACAACAGCGACACGACCACGATCGAAACCACAACCGGCATGAAATAGATCGCGCGGAACACATTGATGCCGCGAAGCCTCTGATTGATCAGCAGGGCCAGACCCAAGGCCAGTCCGGCCTGAACCGGCGCCACGATCAACACAAAGACAAAGGTGTTCACCACCGCCTTCATAAAGACGACATCGCGGGCCAGAACATAGGTCCGGGCCTCGCCCAGATTGAAACTGAACCATTCGCGCATGCCGTTCAGATGCGGGTAATCGGGGTTGTTCCGCGTCAGGCTGCGAAGGCTGGGATATTCGGGGGCGCCCTCCTTCATCACCACCTGCCCGGCGTCGTCACGCAAGGGGTCAAGCGTCAGCGTCGACACGCCCAGCAGTTGACGATAATTGGCCAGCCCGATGAATTCCGTGGGGTTGGGCGAAATAAGTCTCTGGTTGGTAAAGGAAAAACCGACAGCAAAGAAGAATGGCAAGATGACAAAGGTTGCAATCAACAGGACCGCGGGCCCTGCCATGAGCCACCCCGTCCGGTTGGATACGGTGAACTTGGACGCCATCGTCGCCTCGCAGAATAAGGGGAGTAAGGGGGAATGGCCCGGCGCAACCGCCGGGCCAAAGCCGATCAATGGCCGTAGCCGCCGTTCTTTTCGATATCGGCGTTGATCTCGTCAACGGCCGCATCCAGCGTGGTTGCCACGTCGGCACCATTCGCGATATCGGCCAAAGCCTTTTCAAAGACCTTTGCCTGAACGACGTAGCCGGGGCTGACCGGGCGCACCATGCCCTGCTTGGCCGAATAGTCCACAAACACCGACAGCGGGCCGCCAGCCTTGTAGTTGTCAACCGACTCGGCCGCGGTGGGCGTTGCCGGGATCAGACCGATCCCGTTCGAGAAATCGGCCAGGTACTTGTCTTGCAGCGCGAATTCGATAAAGGCCGAAGCGCCTTCGGGATGCTTGGAGCTGGCCGAAACGCCGAACTGCCACGAAGCTGCACCGATTTTCGGGCCGTTGCCAAAATCAGGCGCCGGCAAGAACACCGTGTCCGAGAAGGCCGACAAAGCGCCCAAAGCAGCCCAGTTGCCGTTCCACGAGAAGGCATATTTGCCCGCCGCAAAACCGCCATCGCGATCGGCCGGATCTTGCGTTGCCTGCGCATACCCACCGGTGAACAGACCCTGCCACCAGTTGCCAAAGGCCAATGCGGCATCGCCGTTCAGAGCACCTTCGGCGGTTTTATAGGTCGAGCGGTCAACGATATCGCCGCCAAACGACTGCAGGAAGGGCGAGAAGGCATAGGGATACCATTCGCCGGTCCATGCCATGCCCGGATCGAATGCAAATTCCCATTTGCCCGCAGCCTTGGCCGCATCAAGGGCCGCCATGAATTCATCCTTGGACCAAGGCTGATCCAGGGTCGGGGTGCGCAGGCCCAGTTCGTCCAGCGTGGACTGACGGGTCACCAAGGCAACCGCCGCATCCCACAGACCGATCGAATACAGCTTGCCATTCCAGACCCCTTTGGTGCCGGGCAAGAAGGAGGCGATTTTCGCCTCATCAATGGTCAGCGGCTGCATGTAGCCAGCCCAAGCCCAGTTCGGCATGTTCGGCCCGTCAACGTCCAGAATATCGGGCAGATTGCCCGCCAGAGCGCCCGCAACGACCGAGTCATTATAGGCGGCCTGCGGAAAGCTTTGCAGCTCCACTTTCCAGTCTGACTGGCTGCCGTTGAAATCTGCAATGATCTGATTGACGATCTTGCTTTCAACTTCGTTGCCAGCGCCGTGATACCACATCGACAGGGTTTCGGTCGCTTGGGCAGACGACGCCCATGCCAGAATTACGGCCGAAGCCGCAAATTTTACGAGTTTCATTCCAGTTCCTCCCTGAGAGTTTTGAAAGAGACGACATTCACCGGCCGCACTTCGTTGACCGAAGCCCGCCAATGCACTGGCCCCGCCAAAAGGTCGGGGTCCAAATTTCTGGTGCCTGCATCGGAAATCAGTTCCAGCAGACGCTCCCCTGCCCGCACGCCCATGGCATTATAGGGCAGTTCGACCGTGGTCAGTGGCGGGTACAGCGTTTCCGCGATCGTGCGGTAATTGTCGAAGCCCGCGACCCCGATTTCCTCGGGGATCTTACGGCCCATGGACCGCAAAATCCCGTAAACCATCATTGCCATCTGATCATTGCCGCAGCACAGCGCCGTCGGCGGCTGATCCAGCCGCAGCATCCGATCAATCGTATTCCAAAGCAGTTGCGGCCCCGTTTCGGGCTGATCAAAATCGACCGAGGCCATCAGTTTGGTGTCAAGTTCGATCCCGGCCTCTTGCACGGCATCGCGATAACCTTCCCCCCGCAGGCGCGCGGCAACCATATCGGCGCGCAAAGCCAGCATGCCGATCCGGCGATGCCCCGCCGCGATCAGACGGCGCACCAGATCAGCCTGAAGTCGCCGATCATCGGGCAAGATTGCGGGCGTGCCATGGCTGTCAAAGCAATTGGCCAGAACCAAAGGCGTATCATCCGGAAGTTTGGGCAGGTTCACTTCCTGATGGTATTCGGCAACATAGATCAGCCCCTCGACCCGATGCGACAGAAAGGTGTCGATCAGATGCGGCACCCGTTCCTTGCGGCCCGCCGTATCGGCGATCATCAGCGTCATGCCCGAGCTTTCCAGCGCGCGCTGCACGCCCTGCACGATCAAAAGGTCAGGCAAACCCTGCTGAACATTATGGGCCACGCGGGTTGAAATCGCCCCCGTGATCAGCCCGACGATGCCCGACTTTTGCGCCCGCATCATCCGCGCCGCGTTGGACCGCACATAGCCCAGCTCCCGCATCGCCGCCTCGACCGCCTCGCGGGTCTTGTCGCCCACGGGGCCTTCGCCGTTCAAAACGCGGCTTACCGTTTTCGGGGAAACATTGGCGCGCCGCGCCACGTCGTAAATCGTCGCCATCTCGCCCCTCCCCTGACTATGACACCGATGTCATGACATCAATGTCATAAACCGGCCACGGCTGTCAAATGGTTTCCCAACCGGGTAGGAACATCAGGGGGATGCAGAAAGGCGGGCTGGGCTAGCGCAGTTCCATCCGGATGTACTGGTCGCGCATCGCGGCGGGCGACATGCCATACCCTGCCTTGAATTGCGCGTAGAACTGGCTCAGCGAAGAAAAGCCCGCCCCTTCGGCAACCGAGGTGATCGCCATCGAGCTTTCCACCAGCAAAGCCCGCGCCCGCATCAGACGCATGCGAATGATGAACTGTTTCAGCGGCATCTGCATGATCCGGGTAAACAAGGACAGCGCATAGTTTTCATGCAGCCCCGTCACCTTGGTCACGTCCGAGTTCTTTAACGGCTGATCCAGGTTTTCCATCACTTGCCGCACCATCGAAATCACGTGGCGAATGTGCAAGGACGACAATTCCCGATCCCCAGTCAGCTCGTGCATGGGCGGCAACAGGAAAGACAGCTTTTCCATGGCTGTACGGCGAAACAGGCTGTTCAGTTCCATCTTGACGATTTCACTGCGTTCGAAATCACCCGACCGGTAATCGCCATACCAGCGCAGCATCTGTTGGTGGCTGCAGATTTCCGGCGGCAGGGCCACCAGCCCCCCGCCCAACAGGGCCACCTGAAAGGGCGCGATATGGCGCATCATCAGAAAGGAATCGAGCGGCAGGTAAATATTGCACAGCTTGCCCGGTGTATTCGTCGTGGGGCGAATCCCGGTCAACTGATGGGGAATCCCTGCCCAAAACACCACAGGTTGATTCGCCGGAACGGTGATCGTGACCCCGTTCACGTCATAGTCCATTTCGAAATCCTGCGCGAAATTGATCTCGATATGGCCGTGCCAATGCGGCTTGTCCATCAAGACGGGTTCGAACACCCGCACCCCAAAGCGGCCAAAGGCTTTTCGGGTGGAATAAAAGTGACGCTCGTGCGCCGGAAGAGGTGTGATGCGCTGACGTTCCATGGTCGCCCCAGCCAAATCTTAAAAAACCAGAATACTCTCTGCCAAAACGATATTGCTGTAAAGGTGGTCCCGGCGGCATAAAGATCAGACCCGGCCATGCGTACAATGACATGGAAGCGGGACGCAAAGACACATGCGATTCTTGCCGCAAGTATGCGGTAAAGGGAGGAAAACACGATGAAAAATGCACGCAGCGCTGCCTTGGCAGCGCTCTTGATGGGTGTTGCCGCATCAGCCGTACACGCTGAGATGGCAGCCCCGACCGCTGTTCCCGAAGCGCCGAAATTCGATGCCCAGGGTGAGCCGGTCTATGTCAACCGCTCCGACGTCTTTGAATACAAGAGCCTGCCGTCCTATTCGGAACCGGCATGGGTCACTGATTTCGTGAATGCAGGCAAACTGCCGCCCGTGGCGGATCGTCTGCCCAAGGAACCGTTGGTCTACAAGGCCGCCAACATGCCCGACGGCCCCGGCGTCTATGGCGACGTGATGCGTCACGTCATCGGCGGCCGCCCCGAGGGCTGGAACTTCTGGGCCGGTCAATCCTATGGCTGGGGCGGCATCGACATCGGTCTGGTCGAATGTCTGACCCGCACCGGTCCGCTGTTCCAGATCAACGCCTCTGACCTTCAGCCGATGCCGAACCTTGCCAAGGGCTGGGAATGGTCCGAAGACGGCAAGACGCTGACCGTCCACCTGATCGAAGGTGCGAAATGGTCGGATGGCGCCCCCTTCGGCATGGATGACATCGAGTTCTACTTCAATGACATCGTGAACGATCCCGAAGTCACCCCGTTGATGGGCGCATCCGCCGCCACCTACAACAACGCCAAATTTGCGCGCGTGGATGACAGCACCTTTACCCTGTCCTTTGACTCGGCCTTCCCGGAGTCGGTGCTGTACAACATGGCCTACGGCAACTTCTGCCCCGGCCCGGCACATGCGCTCAAGCCGCATCATCCGGCCTTTGGTGGCGAGAGCTATGAGGGTTTCCTGAACTCCGTTCCCGCGGACTACCTGAACTTCCCGACGATGGGCGCATGGGTTGTCACCGAGCATCGCCCGGACGACATCGTTGTCACCCGCCGCAACCCCTACTAC
>JALQUQ010000198.1 GCA_023263735.1 Paracoccaceae bacterium
GTCGTCGCCCGCCTTCGCCGGGACCGTAGCGCTGCGCGTCCGCGAGATCCGCGGAAGCCTTGTCACGGTCGGCCGCGATCAGCGTGAGGTACGACGAAGAATTTGCCCTGCTGACCCGGCAGGATGAATTGATGCTGCGCATGTTGTACAGCCCCGAATTGCGCCCCGGCATGACCGAGGATGAGGCGCGCCCGATTGTCGAATCCCTTGCCCGCCGGCTGATGGGCAGCCAAAGTTGATCAACGCAAACCGGGGCTGCCCCCCTTGTTGGTGGATTGGAGTAGAAACCGATGGTTTTTGATTTTCTCAAAGGCGAATTTGTCGATGTCATCTCATGGCTCGATGACACCCGCGACACGATGGTCTGGCGGTTCGAGCGGCGGGGTCAGGCGATCAAATATGGCGCCAAACTGACCGTGCGCGAAGGACAGGCCGCCGTTTTCGTGCACGAAGGCCAGATGGCCGATGTCTTTGGTCCGGGGCTTTATGTCCTTGAAACCAACAACATGCCGATCATGACCACGTTGCAGCACTGGGATCACGGGTTCCAGTCGCCGTTCAAATCGGAAATCTATTTCATCTCGACCGTCCGGTTCAGCGATCAGAAATGGGGCACCAAAAACCCCATCATGTGCCGCGATCCGGAATTCGGCCCGGTGCGCCTGCGCGCCTTTGGCAGCTATACGATGCGGGTGGGTGACCCGGCGGTCTTCATGCGCGAAATCGTGGGCACCGATGGCGAATTCACCGCCGACGAAATCTCGAACCAGATCCGCAACATCATCGTTCAGGAATTCAGCCGCACCGTGGCCGGATCGGGCATTCCGGTGCTGGACATGGCCGCCAACACCGAGGATCTGGGCAAGCTGGTCACCACAGCCATTGGCCCCAAGGTTGCAGAATACGGCCTGACCCTGCCGGAATTCTATATTGAAAACATCAGCCTGCCCGAAGAGGTGGAAAAGGTTCTGGACAAGCGGACCTCGGTCGGGCTGGCGGGCGATCTGAACAAATACATGCAGTTCAACGCGGCCGAGGCCTTGGGCAACCCCGCCACCGGCGCCGGTGGCACCATGGGGGCGGCCATGGCTGCGGGCATGGGGTTCAACATGGGGCAACAGGCCGCCGGGCCATGGGGTGCGCCCCCCGCCGCCGCACCTGCCGCCGCTGCGCCGCCGCCCCCCCCGCCGCCGCCAGCCGCCACGGTCTGGCACATTGCCGAAAACGGCGCGACCAAGGGCCCGTTTGATGAGGCGAGCCTGGCCCAGATGGTGTCATCGGGAATGCTGACCCGCGCCACCATGGTCTGGACCAATGGGCAAGACGGCTGGAAGGCCGCGCAGGATACCGCGCTGAACCGTCTGTTCAGCCACATGCCGCCACCTCCGCCGCCAAACGTCTAAGCTCCGGAAAATCGTTGCGAAACAGATTGGCCCCGCCCATAGTGGGGCCAAATCTTTTTGAACACGGAAGCAGATTATGTCGATCGAAGAAACGCGGTGGCCCTGCGAACAATGCGGGTCAGATATGCGGTTCTCGCCCAAAGATGGCATGTTGATGTGCGATCATTGCGGCCATCAGCAGGCCTTGCCCGAGGCGCCCGCGGCACGTGAAACACCGCTGCGCGAATTGGATCTGCTGGCTGCGCTAAAGGACGGCTTTGCCCCCGAAGACACCGAAGAGGTGCGCGTCACGCCCTGCCCTTCATGCGGGGCGCAGGTCGAATTCAAGGGCGCGCAAAGTGCCGGGGAATGTCCGTTTTGTGCAACCCCGGTTTCCATTGGCACCGGAACCCAACGCCAGATCAAGCCGCAGGCCCTGATCCCCTTTGTGATCGATGAACGCGCGGGGCGCGAGGCGATGAACAAATGGATGGGCAATCTGTGGTTCGCGCCCAACGGCCTGACCGAATATGCCAAGAAAGGCCGTTCTCTTTCAGGGTGTTACGTGCCGTATTGGACCTTTGATGCCGCCACCCGCAGCCGCTATACCGGCGAGAGGGGCGAGCATTATTACGAAACCCGCACCGTGACGGTGCAGGTCGATGGCAAGTCAGAACAGCGTCAGGAGCAGGTTCAGAAAACCCGCTGGTATGCCACGGCAGGCTGGGTGGCGCGGCGCTTTGATGACATTCTGGTGTTGGCCAGCAACGCCTTGCCGCGCAGCTATACCGACAATCTGGCCCCGTGGGATTTGGGCGCGCTGGTGCCCTATGGCCCGGATTACATGGCCGGATTCACCTCCGAAGGATATACGGTCGGGCTGGCCGAGGGGCGCGAAATCTCGCGCCAGATCATGCAGCGCAAGATCGAAAGCGATGTGCGCGGCGACATCGGCGGCGATGAACAGCGCATTCACCAGATCAACACCGCCTATTCGGCCGAGACGTTCAAGCACATCCTTCTGCCAATCTGGATGGCGGCCTATAAATACAACGGCAAGACCTATCGCTTTGTTGTCAATGGACAAACCGGCAAGGTTCAGGGCGAGCGGCCATGGAGCGCGTGGAAGATCGCCTTTGCCGCAGTGGTGGGCGCAATCGTTATTGGCGGTGTTGTCTGGTTCCTGCAAAACCGCTGACCGAAGCATTTCTGTACGTGAATTCGCCCCGCTATTTGAGCGGGACCATGATTATTTTGATGAGGGTGTGCGATGCGGCTTTCGCGACGCGGCTTTGCCGCAGGTCTGGCGCTGTGGTCGGTTTCGGCTTGCGTTGGCGGGGGAACCGGCGGCGAACGCCCGGCCGCTCGCGCCCATGCGGGATTTGACGCCTGGGTCACCGGTTTTCGGGCCCGCGCCGCGAAAAAGGGCATTCGCGCCGATGTGTTAGCCAGTGCCTTCCGGTCGGCGGCATTCCTGCCCGACGTCATTGAAAAAGATCGAAATCAAACCGAATTCACCCGCACGCTCGAGGATTATCTGGCCATTGCCGTGTCAGAGGAGCGGCTGTCGATGGGCCGTGCAGCGCTGACCCGCCATGGGGCTACGCTGCAGGCGATAGAAACAAGATATGGTGTCGAGGCCGAGGTGGTGACCGCGATCTGGGGGCTGGAGAGCAAATTCGGCACCCGACGCGGCGATATTCCGGTGATCTCGGCCCTATCGACCTTGGCCTATGACGGGCGGCGGGGCGCGTTCTTTGAAAGCCAGTTGATCGCCGCGCTGCGCATTCTGCAATCGGGGGATATCAGCGTCGGTCGCATGACGGGGTCATGGGCGGGGGCCATGGGGCACACGCAATTCATTCCCAGCAGCTATCTGGCCTATGCCGTTGATTTTACGGGCGATGGTCGGCGCGATATCTGGTCTGACGACCCAAGCGACGCCCTTGCCTCGACCGCGCATTACCTCAGAAACGCTGGCTGGCAGCGGGGCCAACCCTGGGGGGTCGAGGTGCGCCTGCCCGTGGGATTTGACACCCGGCTGATGGGACGGGGCAAGGGAAAATCCGCCGCCGCCTGGCGCGATCTGGGGGTCACGGCGGCCAATGGCGACCGTTTGCCCGATCATGGCGCAGGCTCCATCCTTCGGCCCGGCGGGACCCACGGGCCCGCATTCCTGATCTACGGCAATTTCAACGCGATCGCCCGCTATAACAATGCGATCAGCTATGTGGTGGGGGTTGGACATCTGTCAGACCGTTTGCGCGGCGGGGCGGCCATTCAGGCAAGTTTCCCCCCCGATGCGGCGGGCCTTTCCTTGCAAGACCGGCAAGAGATTCAGCGCCGCCTGACCGCCGCCGGTTACGACACCCAAGGCAGCGATGGCGTGGTCGGCACCAACACCCGCACAGCCATCCGGGCCTATCAAGCCGCGCGCGGCCAGTCGCAAACCGGAGAGCCGACCCGTGCCCTGCTCGAGGCCTTGCGCCGCGGATAATGCGTGCGTCCCAGCCTCAAACGGGCGTCTTCCCCCTTTGACCACTGTTGCCCGTTGACTCGCCGCCCCCAAGGCGCGATAGCCGCCCCAACCGAACGGAGGCCCGGATGACCCGTCAGATCGATCTTTCCCGCGTTTTGCCCCATGCCCGCATCGACGAATTGCCCAAACCCTATTTCGGCAAGGTGCGCGATTGCTATGACCTGCCCGATGGCAACCGCATTCTGATTTCGTCAGACCGGATCAGCGCCTTTGACCGCATTCTGGCGGCGATCCCCTACAAAGGTCAGGTGCTGACCCAAACCGCCCGGTTCTGGTTTGACCAGACGGCCGATATCGTGCCGAACCATGTGGTTGCCTATCCCGACCCGAATGTCGTGATCGGCAAGCGGGTCGATATTCTTCCGGTCGAAATCGTCGTGCGCGGGTATCTGGCGGGCACCACCTCGACCTCGGTCCTGACGCAGTACAAAAAGGGCGTGCGGCAGATGTATGGCCACAGCCTGCCCGATGGGATGCACGACAATCAGGAACTGCCTGCGGCGATCATCACGCCCACCTCAAAGGCCTTTGACGGCGGCCATGACGAACCGCTGACCCCGGCCGAGATCGTGGAGCAGGGCCTGTTGACCCAAGCCCAGTGGGACGAAGTGTCCGGCTATGCGCTGGCCCTGTTTGCACGCGGGCAAAAAATGGCGGCCGAGCGCGGGCTGATCCTTGTCGATACGAAATACGAATTCGGGCTGGATTCCGAAGGCCGGATCGTGATCGCCGATGAAATTCACACGCCCGATTCCAGCCGTTACTGGCTGGCAGATGGCTATCAGGCCGCGTTTGAAACGGGCGCGCGTCCGCCCAGCTTTGACAAGGATGTCATCCGGTCGTGGGTGGTGGCGCGCTGCGATCCCTACAAGGATCAAATCCCCGAGATTCCGGCTGACATGATCGCCCAGACCGCGGCGGTCTATATCGATGCGTTCGAGGCGATCACCGGCCAGACCTTCGTGCCCGACACGTCGGGGGCCTCGGTCCTTGACCGTATTCGTGGCAATCTGGCCCCGTGGATGCAAGGCTAAGATATCCGTCGGGTGTGGCGCGGCCCTATGCAAAACAGGTGGGCGTTTGGCGCGACAGCGCCGCATCACGGCAATCGCGACAGCGCCGGATCACGGCAATGTTTGCGCTAACGGAAATCGGACTTTATACAGGGTCAAACCTTTGGAGGATACCCGATGATTCTGAGCTGTGGGGAAGCCCTGATCGACATGCTGCCACGCACAAGCACCGAGGGTGAGGCCTGCTTTGCCCCCTATGCTGGGGGTGCCGTGTTCAACACCGCAATCGCTCTGGGCCGTTTGGGGGCGCCGTCGGCGTTTTTCTCGGGCGTCTCGAATGACATGCTGGGCGAGATTCTGGCGGATACGCTGACCTGAGAGGCAGCCTGACACCTGGCAAACAGCAAGCGCTCAAAGCCTGTTTACACGACCGGATGG
>JALQUQ010000199.1 GCA_023263735.1 Paracoccaceae bacterium
GTCTTGCTGGACCCGCCCTTGAAATTGACCGTGGACCAGATTTGCAATTTGTCGCCCGGACGGCGGCCCGGCAGGAATTGCAGGGGGTCTTTGGCGTTTTGCGCCAGCAGCTTTCGGATGGTCAGAATATCTTGGGCGGAATACAGGCGTTTGTTTCCGGGGCCTTGGTCCACCTCGGGGATGCGGCCGTCGAAATGGGCTTTGCGCAGATAGCTGTCGCTGACCCGAAGCAGTTCGCTCACCTCGGGGCTGGTAAAGCTGCGCAGGGTTTTTTCCTCCTTTGGGGCAAGGAAGAGCTTTGACATGTGGTCAAGGGCTTCGGACAGGCGCTCTGCGTCTGCCTTCAGCTTTGAATGAAGCACGGGGTGCATGGTCTTTGCCTGTTTTCTGCGGGCGGACTTGCGTTACTGGCGCCCGTGTTGGGGTGGGGCGGTACAGGAACGCAGGATGCCGTGATTTGTTATTTTTCGCGTTACATGTATGTCGGCTGTTTTGCCGTCGTTCAAGTGAAAATTACCGCGTGCTGTGGGCGGTTGGTCGCGCCTGGGCTGGCGGGGGCGGAAAATTCTTTATGTTGTGCCTGAAGGATGTTGCGTAAGCCCCGGATTATAGGGGGTAAAAACCCGACACATTTATCCACAGGGTAGCCTTGGGCTTTTGGGGTCAGTGGGCGGCGAAACTGGGGGAAGTAACGCGGAAAATCGCGAAACGGCGGTTTCGCTGTTCTGCGGTGCGGGTTTTGGGATGGATTTCGGCGCGGGCTGCGTCACGGCAAAGCGGCGCTTGCGGCGGAAAACCGTTCCTTTGGCAGCGCGCTCGGGGTCAGGCGGCCCCGTGGCGGTGCCAGCCGATCCGGTCAAAGAGGGGGGCATAGGCCCCGGCAAGAGCGCGCAGGCGGGGGCCGGTGGTCTGGCCTGCGGGTTCCCAAGCCTTGGTCGCGATGCCAAGGATGCGGGGGGCGATCATCGCCTCGGCCTGCCAATCCTCGGTTGTGAATTCGCCCCAAAAGCAGGATTGAATGCCCGCGATCTGGGGGGCGATATCCTCGGCCCCTTTGGGAACCGGGTCCCAAGCGACGGTTGTTTCCAGCGCAATGACCCCGGCCCAAGTCGCGCCCCAATCCTGCGGATCGGCGGTGTGGGCCATGTCGAGATAAGCGTTTTGCGCAGGCGTCATCACCACGCGGTGCCCGGCCCGGGCGGCTGCGACGCCGGCGCCCTGACCTGTCCAACTGAACAAGAGGGCGTCATTGCCGATGCCCCCCTGGCACCCCTTGGCCGCCTCTTCCCATGCGGCGACCTTGATGCCCGATTGCCCCAGTTCGGTGGCCAGCCGGTTCAGCATCCAGCCCTGCACATCATCCGAGGTGGTCAGGCCTTGGCGTGCTTTCAGGGCGGCAACGGCGGGCGAGCCTTCCCACGCGCCATGGGGGGCTTCGTCGGCACCCAGATGCAAAAGGCCCAGCGGGAACATCCCGGCGACCTCTTTGGCGAGGGGGAGGAGGGTATCCCACGTGGCGGGCACCGCCGGGTTGACGATGTTGTCGAGATAGCCCTGAACCGAGAATTCCTCGCCATTGTCGCCGGGGTCGCGCAGGCCGGGAAGGACCTTGACCATGGCATGCGAATGGGCGGGGATTTCGATTTCGGGCAAGACTTGAATGTGCAGGGCGTGGGCGCGGGCCAATACGGTTTCGACATCGGCGGGCGAATAGCTGCCGCCTGCCCGGATGCCGCCGCCAAACACGCCGGGGATCGCTTCGCCTTCGCCCCGGTATTCGGTCAGTTGCCAAAGCCGGGGTTGGGAGGTGACTTGGAGGCGAAACGCCTCATCATCGGCAAAGTGCCAGTGAAAGCGGTTCATCTTCATCAACGCCATCAGGTCAAGCAGGCGGAGGATGAAGGGCAGGCCAAAGAAATGCCGCGCACAATCGAGATGTTGGCCGCGCCAGCCAAACCGGGGGCGGTCTGACAGGGTGCCGCAGGGCAAGGTGCCCGCGCCGGTTTCGCGCAGGGTCAGAAGCGTGATGCCCGCATGATGAAGCCCGGCCGAGTCGGCATGGGTGATCGTCAGCCCTTGGGGGGCAAGGGTCAGGCGATAGCTTTCGGGGGGCAGGTCAGGGTCGGGCGTGGCGGTTACGGCTGTGCCGCCCGGGCCGGTCAGCGGCGACAGGCCCAGCCGGGTGGCCAGCGCATCGACCTGATCAAGCCCCGGCAGGGGGGCGAGGGTGCTGAACGCCATGGTCGCGCCGGTGGGGGACCAGTGGTCGGGCTGCGGGATCAGGGGCAAGAGGCCATCGGGCCGGTCGATCGCAGGGGCCGGGGGGGCGGGGGGCAAGCCCAGATCGGTGCCGGGCGGCAAGGGCAGGCAATCTTTGCCCACGCGCAGATAGGCCCCCAGCGGCAGCCATGCCCGATTGCGCGGGGTATAGTCGGGGTTGTCATAGGCCAGCACCAGCCGGTGCGTTTGGCCGGGGGTAAGCGAGGGGAGCGCGACCTCGGCATAGCCTGCAAGCCTGCGCATCAGGACCCCGCCCGACACCACCTTGGGCGCGGCCATCAGCGAAAAGCACAAGACAGGCGCGGTCAAGGCGCGGTCGGTGCCGATGTCGCACAGGATATGGCGCCCGTCGATCCGGGTGGAAAAGCAGAGGGTCATGGGGCATCCAATCGCAATTCGGCGATGAAATCATAGATGTCGCTGCGATAGAGGCCGCGGGTGAATTCGATCGGTCGGCCCGAGGGCAGATAGGCCGTGCGGTCGATGCGCAAGACGGCCGCCCCTTCGGCAAGGTTCAGCAGTTTGGCATCGGGGGCGGTCAGGTTGACGGCGGTGATGCGTTGCACGGCGCGGGTGGGCGCGCGACCCGTGGCCCGCAGCACATCGTAAAGCGAGGTTTCCACCGCCTCGGGGTCGGGCAAGACGTCGGAGGGCAGCGAGGACCATTCCAGCGCCAGCGGCGTATCATCGGCAAAGCGCAGGCGTTCGACCCGGGCCACCCGGTCGCCCGGCGGCAGGCCAAGGGCCATCATCTCATCCGGGCTGGGCAGGAACAGGCCCCGGCGCAAGATGCGGCTGGTCGAGGTCTTGCCGCGCTGGCGCATGTATTCGGTAAAGGAAAGCAGGGCCGAGAGCGAATGCTCCATCTTGGGTCGGGCCGGTTTGACGAATGTGCCCGCCCCGCGCCGCTGTTCCAACACGCCATCTTCGACCAACTGGCTGACCGCCTTGCGGACGGTCACGCGGGAGACATCGGCGATCAGGGCCAAATCTCTTTCGGTCGGGAGTTGCGATTCCGGCGGCAAATCCCCGGCGGCAATGGCGGCCGACAGATGACGGTAAAGCTGTTCATATCGCGGCCCCCGCGCAGGCCGATACCAAGCGTCAGGGCGGTAGAGTGCCGTGTCATCATCCATCATCAGCCCCCGATTGGTATTCTTTTCATAAGACCTGTTCATCTGTCTTTGCCTAATTGGGGCATTTTTCTACCCAAAAACAAGAGGAATTCGCTGCTGGTCCAGTTTTTTCGCGTAATTGGTATTAAGATGGTAGCAGAACGAATTTTTGTTGGTATCTTTGCCTCACACACATGATTCGACCGGGATCGTCCGATGGGCGGGCCAGATCGGACAAGCCTTGGGAGGTCTGATGACGATTGCCACCGAGACCATGGGCGGAAAGCGATTGCAGCGGCGCGAGCTTTCGGAGCGGGCCTTTGCCTATCTGCTGATTTCGCCTGCGATCCTGTTCATTGCCGTGATCGTTGTCTGGCCGCTGGTTGAAACGATCCGCCTGTCGTTTACCGACGCCACCTTGGGCGGCGAAAACTGGGTTGGGCTTTCGAATTATGCGGCGCTGATTGGCGATCCGAAATTCTGGCAGATCGTGGGTCGAACGTTTTACTGGATGGGGCTTTCGGTTGGGTTAAAGCTGATCGTCGGTCTGATCGGGGCTTCGCTGTTGAATGCGGCCATTCCGGGCAAGGCGCTGTTTCGGGTGCTGGTCATGCCGCCATGGGTCATTCCGATTGCCATCGGGGTGATCGGCTGGAAGTGGATGTACAACGGCTATTTCGGGCTGATTTCGGGGCTGTTGCAGGAATTCGGGCTGGTCGAGGGGCGGATCGCGTTTCTGGCCACCAAGACCTCGGCCTTTTATTCGGCGGTTGTCACCGATGTCTGGGTGGGCACGCCCATGGTGACGCTGTTCTTTCTGGCGGCGATGCAGGGCGTTTCGCGCGATCTGTACGAGGCAGCATGGGTGGATGGCGCGGGGCGCTGGTATCGGTTTCGCCGCATCACCATTCCCCAGATCATGCCGGTGATCGTTTCAATGGCGCTCTTGTCGGCCATCTGGACCTTTAACAGCTTTGAAATCATCTGGATCCTGACCGAAGGCGGCCCGCGTGGGGCGACCACCACCTTGATCATCGATACCTACAAGGTCGCGATTTCGTCGCAACGCTTTGGCGAGGGGGCGGCGCGGGCGGTGGTGATCGTGGTTCTGCTGGCCGTGTTTTCCCTGTTTTACCTGTGGTTCCTGAACCGCATCAACCGCCGGTATGGAGCGAAATGATGCAGATCGAAAAGCTTTCCCTGCTGCAAAAGATTGGCGTGTATCTGGCGACCTTTGTGTTTCTGCTGTTCGTGCTGATGCCCTTTATCGAGATGCTGCGCGTGAGCCTGCGCCCGATGAGCCATCTGATGACTGCCGATTTTACATGGTGGTCCGAGGATTTCAGCCTTCAGGCCTATCGCGACATGTGGACCACGGTGCCGCTGTTGGGTCGCTATATCTTTAACTCGGTCTTTGTCGCCTCATCGGTGACGGCGATCACGATGGTGGTGGTGATCCCTGCGGCCTATGCCTATGCGCGGCTGGAATTTCCGTTCAAGGCGCTGTCGCTGGGCGGGTTTCTGGCGGTGAACATGTTCACGGGGGCCGTGCTGTTGATCCCGCTGTACCGGGTGTTGCGGTCGCTGGGGCTGTTGAATTCCTATTGGGCGATGATCATTCCGGGGGTGGCTTTCCTGATCCCCACCGGCATCTGGCTGCTGCGGTCGTATCTGGAAAAGATCCCGCGCGAATTGGAAGAGGCCGCTTATGTCGATGGCGCCTCGCGTCTTTATACGCTGCGCCGGGTGGTGTTGCCGCTGGCGACGCCGGGGCTGATCGTGGTGGGCACGGCGGTGTTCATCGGGGCCTATGCGCAACAGTTCCTGTTTGCGATCACGTTCAACAATGTGCGCGAGATCCAACCGCTGCCCGCCGGGCTGTTTGAATTCGTGGGCTATCAGGACACGACGTGGAACGAACTGATGGCGGCGGCGCTG
>JALQUQ010000019.1 GCA_023263735.1 Paracoccaceae bacterium
GCGGACCGTCGCCATGCCAGCATCGGTCGTGCGGCGCGAAAAGATGTTGTAATACTGCGGGAAATCATAAAACAGCCGCCGCCCCAGCAGGTTCATGTCGCGGGCCGTCGACAAATGGCCAGATTCGGTCAGGCCGTTGGCATTCTTGAAGGTCGTATTGGCCATTCCCAAGGCGCGGGCGGTCTTGGTCATATGCGCGGCAAAGGATTGACGATCGCCCCCGATATGGTCGCCAATCGCGGCAGCCGCATCATTGGCCGATTTGATGGCCGCCGCCCGGATCAGATAGCGCATGGCGATCTTTTGCCCGGCCTTGAGCCCAAGCCGCGACGGCGGTTGGCTGGCTGCGTTTTTCGAAACCGTCACCATGGTGTCAAGGCTGATGCGCCCACGTTCGATTTCCTGAAACGCGATGTAAAGCGTCATCATCTTGGTCAGCGAGGCAGGGTGCAAACGGGTGTCCGCATTCTCGGCAAACAGAACCTCGCCCGACCGGGCATCCTGCACGATGGCGGCATAGGGGGCTGCGCGCGAGGGTTGGGGCCCAGAACAGGCAGCAACCACCATAAGGGCGAATAGACATACCAAATGTCGGGCATAACGCCCAAACTGCGGTGTCATAGTGGTATTCCTTGCTCTGCCTCGACGCCCCTGTTTCGGGGCTTATTTGGGCGTAGCGTACCACGACGAATTTCCGCACAAAACCCCTTTATTTCAATAGGTTTCAGGAAAGTCTGAAAGCTGTTGCAAATCGAACGAGCATGCCCTGCGCCGCACAAAGGATGGTGTTTTAACCCAATCCGGCCACTAGATCGGGCAGGCCTTGCAGGTTGGGCAAAGCATGATAACGCGGATGGCCCATGGGCTCTTCGGCCCGCTCCAGTTCCCAGATCAACCCATGGGGCACATAGACGCCCCGCCCGCCCAGATGA
This sequence comes from Paracoccaceae bacterium, assembly GCA_023263735.1. Taxonomy (GTDB): domain Bacteria; phylum Pseudomonadota; class Alphaproteobacteria; order Rhodobacterales; family Rhodobacteraceae; genus Pseudotabrizicola. The sequence continues at coordinate 933 of JALQUQ010000019.1, forward strand.
ATGACCGGCAGAACATCCGATTTCAACGAATTTCCCACCATCATCGTCTCTTCGGCGGCAACCCCGTGGCGCTGAAACAGCGCATGATACACGGGCGGGGTTTTGTCGGATACGATTTCGACCCCGTGGAACAGATCGCCCAAACCAGATTGCGCCAGCTTGCGCTCTTGATCCAGCAAGTCGCCCTTGGTGATCAGCACCACGCGATGCGTCTTTGACAAAATCTCAACCGCTTCCTGCGCAAATGGCAGCAATTCCACCGGATGCGACAGCATGTCCCGACCCGCCGCCAGAATTTCGGCAATCACCGTGGCACTGACGCGGCCTTCGGTCACTTCGATGGCCGTTTCAATCATCGAAAGGGTAAAGCCTTTGATCCCAAAGCCATAATGCCCCAAGTTCCTCCGCTCGGCCGCAAGGAGACGTTCGTCCAGATGGTCCCGGTCGGTGAAATCGGCCAAAAGACCGGCAAAATGATCTTGTGTCAGACGAAAGAAGGTCTCGTTCTGCCAAAGCGTGTCATCCGCATCAAAACCGACAAGCGCCAATGCCATGAATTTTCGTCCTGTTCTGATGTCACGACTGGCCCGAAAACTGATCCGCAGCCTGATCAACTTCATGCCTTTTTTACCGGAATATCGCAATCCTGACGCACAGCCCCTTTCCCAAAAGGCAAAAAACGCTATATTGCCCATCGACTCCTTGAACCCTGTGTCCACTCTCAAAAGGCAGCTCTCCGTGTCGGAAATCCGCATCACCATGTCTGACAAGACCAATGGTCCGGGGAATGACGCGGGCCTGATGACAAAAACCAAAACCCGCACGCAGCGCCCCCCGATGTATAAGGTGATGCTGCTGAATGACGATTATACCCCGATGGAATTCGTCGTTCATGTGTTGGAGCGGTTTTTTGGCCTGACCCATGCACAGTCGTTTGACATCATGTTGACCGTCCACAAAAAGGGCCTTGCGGTGGTTGGCGTCTTTTCGTTTGAGGTGGCCGAAACCAAAGTGGCGCAGGTCATGGATTTTTCCCGCCGCCACCAGCACCCCCTTCAATGCACGATGGAGAAGGAATAGGCCCCGCCTGTTCCTGCACCTGACCCCATGCAATCTTCCCGACTGGAAATGGCGCTGGCTTCGGGCGCATTTGCGCTGCCCCCCGATGGCGACATTGCCGTTTATCGCCCGGCCGAAGGCGATGATCTTTCCCATTTGCAGATTTCGCGCGTTCAGGTCGTCACCGGTCTGCGCCCCGTGGCTGAATATTTCACGTCGCGGGGGTATCGGATTGGCGATGGCCGGCCCTATGCCGCAGCGATCGTTTGCCTTCCCCGGGCCAAGGAGGCCGCGCGCGCCCTGATCGCCCGCGCGATGGTCGAGGTGGTGCCGGGCGGCCCCATCGCGATTGATGGGCAAAAAACCGATGGCGTGGATACGATCCTGCGGGATTGCAAAGCGCTTGGTCTGCCGGTGCAGGGGCCGATTTCGAAAGCCCATGGCAAGATGTTTTTTCTTTCTGCCGGTGGCGAATTGGCGGCTTGGGCAGCCAAGCCCCAAATCGTTGAGGGGGGCTTTCAAACCCTTCCCGGCGTGTTTTCCGCAAATGGCCCCGATGTCGGGTCTGCCCTGTTGGCGGCCGCACTGCCCCCCGACCTGAAGGGCCGTATTGTCGATCTTGGCGCGGGTTGGGGCTATCTGAGCCGCACCATTCTGGACCGGCCTTCGGTTCAAGAACTGGATGTGGTTGAGGCGGAGCAGGATGCGCTGGATTGCGCGGTCGTGAATATCGCCGATCCGCGTGCCCGGTTTCATTGGGCCGACGCCCGAACGTTTCGCCCCGCGCGCCCGGCCCATGCCGTGGTCATGAACCCGCCCTTCCACACCGGGCGCGAGGCGGATGTTTCCCTTGGGCTTGCCTTTCTCAAGGCGGCGGCGGGAATGCTTGTGCCAGACGGAAGCCTGTGGATGGTTTCCAACCGGCACTTGCCCTATGACACGTCTCTTCATACCCTTTTCAAACGGGTCGAGGATCTGGGCGGCACCGGAACATTCCGGTTGACGCATGCAAGTATTCCCGTTCGCACGCGCTAGGCCGAGGTTCACATGACGCTTTCCATCGCAGGCAAGACCGCCATCGTTACGGGTGCGGCCAAAGGTGTTGGTCTGGCCATTGCGCGCCATTTTCAGGCCAAGGGGGCAAATGTGATGTTTGCCGACGTGGATGAGGCCAGTTTGTTGGCCGAGGTTGGCGAAGAGGCCAAGGGCGAGGGCCAGGTTCGCATGTATGCGGGCGATCTGCGGGAAAAACTGACCATCACCAATCTGCTTTCGGCCACATTGGATGCCTTTGACCGGGTGGATATTCTGGTCAATGCCAGCCGCCGGATTTTCCTGTCCGATCCCCTCAACCCCGAGGAAGACGCGGTTGAAAAGCTGTGGCAAGAAAACGTGCTGACCAGCCTTCGCCTGTCCCAACTGACCGCCCGCCGGATGATCCAGCAGGCGGAAAAGACGGGGGCCGAGGGGTTGATCGGCTCGATCATCAATGTGTCATCGATTGCCGCCCAAGGCACGCAGCCCGAATTGTTGGGGTATTCGGTCGCTTCGGCAGCGCTGGACCAGATGACCCGCTCGATGGCCGTTGCTTTGGCGCCGCATGGCATCCGCGTGAATTGCATCGCCTTTGGTTCGGTGATGAGCGCGAGCCTGCAGGCATCGTTGAAGGACGACCCGCAAAGCCGCGCCGAAATCGTCGAGGGCACCCCGATGGGCCGCATCGCCGCCCCCGATGATCTGGTGGAAACCGTTCAGTTTCTGGCCTCGGATGCAGCTGCCTTTATGACCGGGCATGTGATGACCGTTGACGGCGGGCGAAGCCTGCTCGACCGCGTCAAAGTCCCGTATTACTGATCCTTTTCGGGAAAGGCTTTGCGGCACCGGGCAATGTCGACGGCGGCACCGGCCTGCAATTCGGCGCGGTGGCCTTGCAAGGATCGCAGCTTTTCGCCCTCGGCCTTTGGGTCAATCGCCCGGGGCCGTTCGGCCGGATACAAGACCTGATCCTGACAAAATCCGCCCGCCTCCTCGGCCACCTCTTCGGTCAATGAGGGAAAGCAGGGGCCGATGTCATCTTGCCAGCCCTGCGCGGGATCAACCGCATACCCCCGCCGCAGGTTCAACTGCGTTTCGGCAATCAGCCCATCCAGAACCCGCAGATCCTTGGTCGCCTGCAAAATGCAGCTTTGTTGCTGTGTGGCGCATCCGGCCAACACGACCGTCAAGATCAGGAAAGGGGCTGGGTTCATGGTGCAACGCCTTGTTCGATCCCCCCTTATCCCACAGCCCGCCCAAAATGTCATGTTGGCCAAACAGATTGGGGGTGCTAGGCAGGGTCACCACAAAGCGAGAGAGCCAATGACGGATGATTTCAAGGGCGAAAAGGCCCGGGCGGCAGCTTGGTTCAAAGACCTGCGGACCGCGATTGTTACGGCCTTTGAGGCGTTGGAAGATGACTTTGCCGCCTCGCATCCGGGCGCGGTGGCGGGCCGGTTCGAGGTGACCCCCACATCGCGCGCCGATGGCGGTGGCGGCCTGATGAGTGTGATGCGCGGCGGCTGCGTGTTTGAAAAAGTTGGCGTCAATTGGTCAGAAGTGCATGGCAGTCTGGGCGAACGGGCGCAAAAGGCCATGGCCGCCCGCGGCATCCCCGGAATGGACAAAGACCCGCGGTTTTGGGCCAGCGGCATCAGCCTTGTCGCCCATATGCAAAATCCGCACTGCCCGGCCGTTCACATGAACACCCGCATGTTCTGGACCCCGCATGCGTGGTGGTTCGGCGGCGGCGCCGACCTGAACCCCGCGCTGGAATATGCCGAGGACACCGCCCATTTCCACGCCGAAATGCAACGGGCCTGCGATGCGCACGATCCCGGCTATTATGCGCGGTTCAAGGCTTGGGCCGATGAATATTTCTTTGTGCCGCATCGTGGACGGGCGCGCGGCGTCGGCGGAATCTTTTATGACGATCTGAACACCGGCGATTGGGAGGCAGACTTTGCCTTTACCCAATCGGTTGGCCGCGCCTTCTTGCCGGCATTCCTGCCCGTCACGCAGCGGCGGTTGGGAACGACAGCCTCCGAGGCGGACCGCGAGGCCCAGTTGATCCACCGCGGGCTTTATGCCGAATACAATCTGGTTTATGATCGGGGCACCAAATTCGGCCTTGAAACCGGCCATGATGCCAATGCCGTGCTGATGAGCCTGCCCCCCATCGCAAAGTGGACCTAAGGCCACAAGTTGGCAGATTTTTCGACCGTTCCCGCTTTTGCGCTGACATCCTTGCTGGCGGGAACGGGGGCGACTTGGCTCTTGGGCGCGTGCAGGGTATCGCTTGCGCACGCATTATGGCGCTTGCCTTGGCGGCCATCGCCATCCGACTTTTCCAGAGGACCTGAAGAATGACCGAAGTTTTGATCCGCGCGGCCTATGCCTCGGTCGTCGAAGATGACGAAGACGAGATGCTGTTCATCGGCTTTGCCGAAGGCGAAGACGAAGAGGAGCCCTATTGCCTGTTCCGCCAGCCTTTGGCCGGGGGCCCCATTTGGTTTGAGGTCAGTTCCGACGAATTCGGCGCCGAAGACGCGGTGGCGAACATCCTGCGCGACAGAAAGGGCATCACCATCCACATCGCCCCGGCGGCACAGGCGCAGTTGGGGTGGGCAAGTTCAATCGCCGTTCGGATCGGGCCCGAGTGCGAAGACGCTGAAAATGCGTTGACCGCGCTGGCCGAAATGTTCGGCCCCCTTTATTCGGTCAACGACTGATCCACGCGCAAAGAAAAACGGGGGCCAGAAGCCCCCGTTTTCATGTGGTTCCGCGATCAAACGCCAGTCGGGTCCAAGGGCGGGCAGTCCGCCACGGCAATCCCTTTGTTCCGGCACACGCGCAGGCGGCGCTTCTCGGCCTTTTCGGCCTCCAATGCCAGACGGGCCTCTTCGGCGGCCTTTTCAGCGGCTTCGCGCTTTTCCCGCTCGGCAATCGTCACCAGATCTTTTTCGAACTGCGCCTTGTTGGCATCGGTTGCCGGAACGGCACGGCCATAGGCGTCATCCATGTAGGGCCCTTCCATTTCCAGGCTTTCGGCCAGGGTCCGGACATGCACACGGGTGCCCATTTTCACACGATTATACAGGTCAATCGCATCCTGATTGAACAGGCGGATACAGCCCGCGCTGGTCGCCCGGCCAATCGATGCGTTGTCGATGGTGCCGTGAATGCGGAACATCGTGTCACGACCGCCGCGATACAGATACATCGCACGCGCACCCAGCGGGTTATCCAGACCACCCGGCAGACCGGCCGCGTATTTGGCGTAAAGGTCCGGGCGGGTCCGGATCATGTTGGCGGTCGGCTGCCAGCTTGGCCATTCCTGCTTGCGCTGGATCGTGCCGTCGCCCGAGAAACCGATGCCCTCACGGCCCACGGCGATGCCATAGCGGATCGCCCGCCCGCCTTCCAGAATGTAGTACAACTTGCGCGCATGGGTATCGACAACGATGGCGCCCGGCTTTTCCTTGCCGGCATAGGCAACCTCTGCCTTGATCGTTTCCGGCGTCATGTGCAGCGGCTTTACCGCCTCGATAAAGAATTCGCCGTCCTGCACCGCCTCATAGCCCGCAACGACTTGCGGCACTTCCACCACTTCCTTGGGGGGGGCAGCACAGGCGGCAAGCGATGTCAGCAGAACCACAACGGCCAGTCGGGAGATCACTTTTTTCACGACAGTCTCACTTTAGTAAAGGTTTGGGCACCTTGGTCCGCGAATCGCCACTTTCGTCAAGTCTTTGGCCGTGATTACAAAATAAAAGACCCAAGGCGTTGCCCGATTAGGGCAGTTTTTCAAACGATACGGGCGGGGGAACGCAAATCCCCCCGCCCGAATGCAGTATCGTTTCAAAAGACAGGCTTACCCGACGATGTTGAACCCCGGCCCATAGGGGTAGCCGGTGATGTTCTCGTTTCCGTCTTCTGTGATGACCAGAATGTCATGCTCGCGGTAGCCACCGGCCCCCGGTTGGTCATTGGCAATGGTCAGCATCGGCTCCATCGAAATGACCATGCCCGGTTCCAGAACGGTGTCGATGTCTTCGCGCAGTTCCAACCCAGCCTCGCGGCCATAGTAATGCGACAGCACCCCGAACGAATGACCATAGCCAAAGGTCCGGTATTGCAGCATATCGCGTTCCGCAAAGAACTCGTTGATCTTGAGCGTGACTTCGGCGCAGGACACGCCTGGCTTCAGCAGGCTCATCCCATATTCATGGGCGGCAACGTTGGCTTCCCAGATCTTCAGACTTGCCGGGTCGCATTCGCCAACGAACAGCGTCCGCTCCAGCGCGGTATAATAGCCCGAGATCATCGGGAAACAGTTCAGCGACAGGATATCCCCGCGCTGCAATTTGCGGTTGGTGACCGGATTGTGGGCCCCGTCGGTGTTCAACCCCGATTGGAACCAGACCCATGTGTCGCGGTATTCGGCATCGGGAAACCGCTTGGCGATTTCACGCTCCATCGCGTCACGTCCGGCGATCGAGACTTCCAGTTCGGTTGCCCCTTCGCGGATCGCCTCGCGGATCGCATAGCCCCCCACATCGGCCACGTTGGCGCCGTGCTTGATCATGACGATCTCGGCCGCCGATTTGCGCATCCGCTGTTCCATCGTCGCCGGCGCGATATCCATGCCGCGCTTGGGCTTGAGGAAGGCATTCAACTTTTCCGCGCGTTCCATCGTCAGGTGGTCGGCCTCGCAGCCAATCGCCTTGCCTTCACCGGTGACGCTGGCCACGGCGCGCCAATAGTTGTCGCGCTTCCAGTCGGTATAGGTGATGTTGTCCTCGATCGACCGGCGCCACGGCTGACCGGCATCGATACCGGCGCTGATCGTTACGCATTTGTCCTTGGTCACGACGCAGGCATAGGGCCGCCCGAACGAGCAATACAGAAAGCCCGAGTAATAGGCGATGTTGTGCATCGACGTCAGGACGACAGCATCCAGCGAATGCATCTCCATGATGTCCCGCAGGCCCGCCAGACGGTCATGATATTCTTCGTCGGCAAAGGGCAAAGCATCTTTGCGCCCCCCGTTATGGTAACGGTACATTTCTGGGCGGATCAGTGTCATTTCTAGAACCCCTGACACGGGGTCGTCCATCGCGACCCCGAAAGGTCCCGGCGTACAGGACGAAAGCGGTTTGCCCGCAAGCCGGGGTTCCCCCCATCGGCGACGCCATCGCCTTGGCTCGGGGCCAACCTGTACGATTTTCCGTGATTCTTGCAAGAGGCAACATTGCCGTCGCCCCCTGCCCGTCAGCCGCAAATCACCGCCCAAGGCCGTGGTGCGGATCGGGGGATCAAAGCCGGATCACGTAATCCTTCAGCGTGGTTTCCAGAACCTCCCACACCCCCTTGAACCCGGGGCGAATGATATAGCTGTCGCCCGCGCGCAAATGGGTTTCGCTGCCATCCTCGCCCCGCAGCACGGAATAGCCCGAAAGAATGCGAATATATTCCCATTCCACATAATCCACCCGCCATGCGCCGGGGGTCGATTGCCACAGGCCGCAATACAGACCATCGGCATCCTCGATATTCCACGTCGTATGGACGGGGTCTCCCGAAACGACCTTTTCCGGATCGGGGCGCTCCACCTCGGCTTCGACCGCGGTTTGGGCTACACGTTCAATCAGCATTCTTTCGCCTTCCCATAGTTTGTGGCAATGGTCAGAGAAGGCCGCGCCACGTCAACATGAAACTTTCGCCGCAATGCAGCGCAAATTTCTTGCGCGAAAATCGCAGGTGTTGCACTTATTGCAGGCAGGTTTGCAATGCCTCGGAAGGAGAGCCCGAACATGAGCGCCACTGCCCCCGTCCGCGCGGTATTGCCCCCCGACATCAAAGCCCGGAAAGGCGGCACGCCCTTGGTGGTGTTGACGGCCTATACCACCCCGGTCGCGCGTCTGGTCGATGCCCATTGCGATATCGCTTTGGTGGGCGACAGCCTTGGGATGGTGTTGCACGGCATGCCGTCAACCGTGGGCGTGACGATGGAGATGATGATCCTGCACGGCAAATCCGTGGTGAGGGGCCTGCAAAAGGCAATGGCGGTGATCGACATGCCCTTTGGGAGCTATGAAGAAAGCCCCCAACAAGCCTTTCGGAACGCGTCACGCCTGATGGCCGAAACCGGCGCGCCGGCGGTCAAGCTGGAGGGCGGGCAGACCATGGCGGAAACCATCGCCTTTCTGACCGCGCGCGGGGTTCCGGTCATGGCCCATGTCGGGTTGACGCCCCAATCGGTCAACACCTTGGGCGGATACAAGGTGGTGGGGCGCGAGGGCGAAGCCGAAAAGGTCATGGCCGACGCAAAGGCCTGCGAAGCGGCGGGTGCCTTTTCCATCGTGCTGGAAAAAGTGCCAATGGGCCTGTCGGGACAAATCACCAAGGCCTTGACCATCCCCACCATCGGGATCGGGGCCGGGGCCGATTGTGACGGTCAGGTTCTGGTGGTCGATGACATGCTGGGCATGTTTACCGATTTTCGCCCGAAATTCGTCAAGCGCTACGCAAATCTGGGCCAACTGGCCGATGCCGCCATCGCGGATTATGCTGCCGAGGTGCGCGCCCGCAGCTTTCCGGCCGACGAACACTCTTTCGCAGACATTCTTCCGACAAAGGCCAAACCGTGACTCTCATTGTTCGTACCGTCAAGGATTTGCGCCAACACGTGCGCGCTTGGAAAGCCAAAGGCGAAACGGTTGGCGTTGTGCCAACCATGGGGGCCCTGCATGAGGGGCATCTGAGCTTGGCCCGTCGGGCGCGGAGCGAATGCGACCGTGTGATCACGACGATCTTTGTGAACCCGAAACAATTCAACAATGCCGACGACCTGAAGAAATATCCGCGGACCGAAGAGGCGGATGCCGCCCTGTTGGCCACCGTGCCCGTCGATCTGATTTTCGCCCCGCTGCCCGAAGAGGTCTACCCCGAAGGCTTTATGACCACTGTATCGGTCGGCGGCGTGTCAGAACCGCTGGAAGGCCGGATGCGCCCCGGGCATTTCGATGGCGTGGCCACCGTGGTGTCAAAACTGTTTGGCATGACCATGGCCGATTATGGATATTTCGGTCAGAAAGACTGGCAGCAGTTGCAGGTCGTCTTGCGGCTGGTGTCCGATTTGAACATTCCGATCACCATTGTCGGCTGCGAAACCATTCGTGAGGCCGATGGCTTGGCGATGTCATCGCGCAACGTTCGCCTGACCGAGGCGGGGCGGACACGGGCGCCGGTGCTGTTTTCGGCGATCACCACCGCCGCAGATGACATCCGCGCCGGCCAGTCCGACCGTATGGCCATTCGCGAGGCCGCCGAAAAGATCAGGGCCGCCGGGTTCGAACGCGTGGAATATATCGAGTTGCGCGACGCTGAAACATTGATGCCCTCGGATGATCCGCGCCGCCCGCGTCGGATGTTGGCCGCCGCATGGCTGGATGGCGTCCGGCTGATCGACAACATCCCGGTCTGATCGCCGCCCCCCGATTGAACGTGTTGACCCGGCAGACTTTGCCGAAATGCCGGGTTACAGATATCGGTTTTCGTCGCCCCATCGCGAATTTGGCTTGAAAGCTGGGCTGGTTTCAGTAGATCAATACTGAAACAATTCTGTGCGGTGGCACGGCGACGCATGACAAAACCGGGCGCATTACCGCTTTACATCCAGATCAGCGAGCTTTTGATCCGCGATATCGCGTCGGGCCGCTTGAACGACGGCGAACGTCTTCCACCCGAGCGCGAGATGGCCGCGCGGCTTGAAATCGCGGTGGGAACCCTGCGACAGGCGCTTCAGGTCCTGACGGAAAAGGGGTTGATCGAGCGGATTCAGGGATCGGGCAACTACATCCGGGCCAAACAGGATGAAAAGGCGGTCTATGCCTTTTTGCGGCTGGAACTGTTGCGCGGGGGCGGTCTGCCGACGGCCCGCATCCTGACCGTCGATCGCTTGCGCAAAGACAGCACCCTGCCGACCTTTGGCAGCCATGACGAAGGCCATCGCATTCGCCGGGTGCGCTATCTTTCGGGTGTTCCTGCCGCGGTCGAGGAAATCTGGCTTTGCGCCTCGGTCAAGGATCAACTGTCAAAGCAGGATCTGTCGGAATCCTTGTACCTGTATTACCGCGAGCAGTTGAACATCTGGATTTCCCGGGCCGAAGACAAGATCGGTTTGGGCGCGGTTCCGGAATGGGCGCCCATGGCCTTTCCCATGTTGCCGGGCCGCCCCTGCCCCCTGATCACCCGGGTTGCATGGTCGCAAACGGGCCAATCGGTCGAGGCATCTTTCACTTGGTATGACCCCGCAACCACCGCCTATGTCGCGCGATTGAAATGAGGATTTGATGGCAAACGTATCTTTCGGCATCATCGGATGTGGCATGATGGGGCAAGAGCATTTGCGCAATATCGCCTTGGTGCCGGGGGCCCGCGTGGCCGCGATTTTCGAACCCGACCCGGGCATGCGCCAGATCGCCCAGACCATGGTGCCCGACGCGGTCTTTGCCGCTTCGGTGGCCGAGGTGGTGCAGAACCCCGACGTGACCTGCCTGCTGATCGCCAGCCCCAATTTCATGCATCTGGGGCAGTTGCAGGCCATCGCGGCGATCCGTGCGCTGCCGATCCTGTGTGAAAAACCCCTGTTCACCGACCCGGCCGATGCACCGGCACTGGCGGCCCTTCGGGCCAGCTATCCCGCGCCGATCTGGGTTGCGATGGAATACCGCTATATGCCCCCCGTGGCGCATCTGATCCGAGAGGCCCCCAAGGCCACCGGTGGGATCAAGATGCTGACGATCCGCGAACACCGGTTTCCCTTTCTGGAAAAAGTCGGCGACTGGAACCGGTTCAACCGCAACTCGGGTGGCACCTTGGTCGAAAAGTGTTGCCATTTCTTTGACCTGATGCGCCTGATCGCGGGCTGCAATCCGGTGCGCATCATGGCATCCGCTGGGCAATCGGTGAACCATCTGGATGAACGCTATGGCGGAGAGGTTCCCGATATCTGGGACAATGGCTATGTGATCGTCGATTTCGAAAACGGCCTCAGGGCCATGCTGGAACTGTGCATGTTCGCCGAAGGGGCCCGGTATCAGGAAGAGATTTCCGCCGTCGGCCCCTTGGGCAAGATCGAATGTCTGGTGCCCGGCCCGGGGCGGTTCTGGCCCGCGCATCTGGGCGAGCCCCCCGTGCCGCAGGTTGTCGTCAGCCCCCGCAACCCCAAAGGCCCCCATGTTCTGGAAGTGCCCGTTGACCCCCGAATTCTGGCGGCAGGCGATCACAACGGATCGACCTATTACCAGCACATGGGTTTTGCCGAGGTCGTCCGGGGCACCGCCGCGCCCGAGGTCACCCTTGAGGATGGCTGGTGGGCCGTGGCGATGGGCATGGCGGCCCAACAAAGCGCGGCAACGGGGATGGCGGTCGACATGAATACGGTGGATTACGCGCCCAGTCGCTGAGCTTGGCAATTGTCACCCGCACAAATTAGCATTTGACGATCCAGCAGCGCCGTCGCACCTTCGCCTGCCGAACAGGAGCATGCCGATGTCAAAGCCGTCCCTCATCACCCCCGTTTTGATTTCCGGCTGCATCATCGTGATGTTGGGATTTGCGGTGCGCGCCAGTTTCGGGGTGTTTCAGATCCCGATCGCCGAAGAATTTCATTGGGCGCGGGCCGAGTTTTCCTTGGCCATCGCGATCCAGAATCTGGCTTGGGGCATTGGTCAGCCCTTTTTCGGGGCGATTGCCGAGAAATTCGGGGATCGCAAGGCGATCATCGCCGGGGCGCTGTTCTATGCCGTTGGCCTTTTGCTCTCGTCCCAGGCGGTCAGCCCGATCCAACACCAGCTTTTGGAAATTCTGGTGGGCTTTGGGATTGCTGGCACCGGGTTTGGCGTGGTTTTGGCTGTGGTGGGGCGCGCCGCCGCGCCGGAACACCGCTCGATGACGCTGGGCATTGCCACCGCCGCCGGATCGATGGGTCAGGTGATCGGGGCCCCCACGGCAGAGCTGCTGTTGCAGTTCTATCCGTGGCAAGTGGTCTTTATGATCTTTGCGGGCGTGATCATCGCGTCGCTTCTGGCGCTGCCCTTCATCCGCTCGCCCCATGTGGCGACCAAGGCCGAGCTTGAAGAAAGCATGGGCACCGTTCTGGTGCGCGCATTCAAAGACCCGTCTTATACGATGATCTTTCTGGGCTTCTTTTCCTGCGGGTATCAACTGGCCTTTATCACGGCCCATTTCCCCGCCTTTGTGACCGAACTTTGCGGCCCCATCGACCCTGCGGGCATGCTGGCCGGAATGGGCATCACCACGACCTCGGCGCTTGGGGCCGTGTCGATTTCGGTCATTGGCTTGGCCAATATCATCGGCACCATCACGGCGGGATGGCTGGGCAAGAAATACACCAAGAAATACCTGCTTTCCGGCATCTATGTCGGACGGACACTGGCGGCGGCCATTTTCATCGCCTTGCCCATCACCCCGGAATCCGTGCTGATCTTTTCGGCCGTCATGGGGGCCTTGTGGCTGGCCACGGTGCCGCTGACCTCGGGTCTGGTCGCGCATATCTACGGCCTGCGCTATATGGGCACGCTTTACGGCTTTGTCTTTCTGTCCCATCAGATCGGCGGGTTCCTTGGGGTCTGGCTGGGCGGCAAGATGTACGACATCACCGGCGATTACACGCTGGTCTGGTGGATCGGGGTCGGGGTTGGCGCGTTTTCAGCCATTGTTCACCTCCCCGTGCGAGAAGCACCCTGGACGGCCAAAGCCGCCTGACGCCCAGAGAGGAGCCGACAGATGAAAGCCGGAATTGCCGCCCTTGTCGTCGCCTATGTGCTCAGCCAGTTTTACCGCGCCTTTCTGGCCGTGCTGACGCCGGTTCTGGCCAAGGATATCGGCGCCGGGCCCGATACTTTGGCTGATGCTTCGGGCCTGTGGTTTCTGGCCTTTGCCGCTATGCAAATCCCGGTTGGCTGGATGCTGGATCGGATCGGGCCGCGCCTTACCGCCGCCGGGTTGCTGGCGGTGGGCGGTGGCGGCGGGGCCGCGCTGTTTGCCACGGCCACGACGGCGCAGGACATCACGTTGGCCATGGGTCTGATCGGTATCGGCTGTTCCCCGGTTCTGATGGCCTCCTATTACCTTTTCGCGCGGTTTTACCCGCCCGCGCTGTTTGGAACCTTGGCCGGGGCAACGGTGGGGTTTGGCAATCTGGGCAATATCGGGGCGTCGATCCCGCTCAACTGGGCGGTTGACGCCTTTGGCTGGCGGGCCGCTGTCATGTCGCTGGCCGGGATCACCCTTGTCGTGGCGCTGATGATCATCACGCTGCTGCGCGATCCGCCGCGCGTGGTCAGCACCCAAAAGGGGCGGTTGGTTGACCTGTTCCGCATTGGGAAATTGTGGCCTGTTCTGATCATGATGGCCGTCTGCTATGCCCCGATGGCCGTGCTGCGCGGCCTGTGGATCGGCCCCTATTACCGCGAGGTGTGGGGGGCCGATGCCGCCGGAATTGCCCAGATCAGCCTTTGGATGGGAATCGCGATGATCGCGGGCAACTTTGCCTATGGCCCGGCCGAGCGGCTGTTTCGCACCCGCAAGGGCGTGGTGATGGGCGGCAATCTGATCACCTTTGTCTGCTTTGCGGTTCTCTTCCTTGCGCCCGCCCACAGCGTCTTTCTCAGCGGCCTGTTGATCGTGGTCATCGGCTTTTTCGGCTCCAGCTTTCCGCTGGCCGTCGCCCATGGCCGCGCCTTTGTTCCGGCCGAGCTGACAGGGCGGGGCGTGACGCTGCTGAACCTGTTCGGCATCGGGTCGGTTGGCGTCACCCAGTTCATCACGGGCCGCATCTACACTCAGACGGCCGAAGGCATGGCCTTTCCCGCGATCTTTGGGTTCATCGCCGCGACCTTGGCGATTGGCATGGTGGTTTACGCCTTTTCCACCGACAGCCGCGACTGATCTATCACAATTTCCGGCCAAATAAGGGGGGCCCTTCCCCTTGGCGGGGCTTTGCGTTATGCGGCCCCGTCTTTCGGCGTCAGGAGGGTCAGATGGGCTATCGAGTCGTAGTTGTGGGTGCCACGGGGAACGTGGGCAAGGAAATGCTCAACATTCTGGCCGAGCGTGAATTCCCGGTGGATGAAATCGCCGCGCTTGCCAGCCGCAAATCGCTGGGCACCGAGGTCAGCTTTGGGGACAAGACCCTGAAAACGCTGGATCTTGACACGTTTGATTTCACCGGTTGGGACATTGCCCTGTTCGCCATCGGTTCGGACGCGACCAAGGTTTACGCGCCCAAAGCCGCAAGCCAAGGCTGCGTCGTCATCGATAACTCGTCGCTCTATCGCTACGATCCGGAAATCCCGCTGATCGTGCCCGAAGTGAACGCCGATGAGGTGGTGCGCTACAAGAACAAGATGATCATCGCCAACCCCAACTGCTCGACCGCGCAGATGGTTGTGGCGCTGAAGCCGCTGCACGACCGCGCCCGGATCAAGCGGGTGGTGGTTTCGAC
>JALQUQ010000001.1 GCA_023263735.1 Paracoccaceae bacterium
GGTCTGCAAGGGCAGCAGGTCGCGGAAGATGCCCGACAGCGTCATCACCACGTCGATCCGGGGGCGTCCCAGTTCCGAAAGCGGGATCAGGTCGGCCCCGCAAAGCCGCCCGTAATGGTCAAAGCGGGGCTTGGCCCCCATCAGCGCCAGCGCCTGCGCGATAGGGCCGCCATCGGATTTGATGTTGTCCGATCCCCACAGCACCAGCGCCACCGTGCGCGGCAGCACCGGATGGGCGGCGAGCAGACGTTCCGCCTGCGCCGCGCCGTCCTGCAGGGCGAAGGCCGTGGGCATGCGGAAAGGGTCGAAGGCGTGGATATTGCGGCCCGTGGGCAGGATGTCGGGACTGCGGATCAGATCGCCCCCCGGCACCGGGCGGATGTAGCGGCCCGACAGGGCGCGGAGCAGGGCCGAAACCTCGGTCTCCTGCTTCAGCATCACCTCGGTCCGGGCAAGGTCCGCGCCTTCGGGCAACAGCGCCAGCATCGCTGCCCGGGCCTCAGCCTCCATCGGGCGGCCAAGGACATGCAGCCCGTCGGTGATCAGCGCGCCTTCGGTTTCCAGAAGCTTGGTCCAGAGCGTGTCCGGGTTGGTGCCGTCCATGTCCACCAGCGCCGCCTGCGCGCGGACGAGGTCGGTCAGATCCTCGCGTTCCGGCGCATCGGGGGGCAGGGCGCGCAGGCGGGCAAGGCTGTCCTTCAGGTCGGCCAGGCCCTTGTAAAGCCCCGACTTGGCAAGCGGCGGCGTCAGGTGGGTGACGGTGACGGCATTGGTCCGCCGCTTGGCCAGCGTCGCCTCGGACGGGTTGTTGGCGGCGTAAAGGTAGATGTTGGGCAGGTTGCCCATCATCCGGTCGGGCCAGCAGCCCGCCGATGGCCCCGCCTGCTTGCCCGGCATGAATTCCAGCGCGCCATGCATGCCGAAATGCAGCACGGCATCGGCGCCGAAATCATCGCGGATCCAGTCGTAGAAGGCGGCGAAGGCATGGGTGGGGGCGAAGCCGCGCTCGAAGAGCAGACGCATCGGGTCGCCCTCATAGCCGAACACGGGTTGCAGGCCGACAAAGACATTGCCGAAGCGGTGACCCAGGATGAACACATCCCGCCCATCGCTTTGCGCGCGGCCGGGGGCGGGGCCCCAGGCGCCTTCGATCTCTTTCAACCAGCGCGCGCGGGCCACCAGCTGCGCGGCGGGCACGCGGGCGGCGATGCGGGCGGGCTGGCCAAAGCCGTCATTCCCATCCGACAGCACCATGTCGCGCAGCTCTTCGACCGATGCCGGCGGGGTCAGGTCATAGCCTTCCGCCTTCATCGCGTTGAGCATGTTGAACAGGCTTTCGAACACCGCCAGATAGGCCGCCGTCCCCGCCGCGCCCGCATTGGGCGGGAAGCCGTAAAGCACGATGGCCACCTTGCGCGCAGGCGTGCGGCTTTGGCGCAGGCGGGCCAGGCGGGCGGTCTTGTCCACCAGCGCGGCGATGCGTTCGGGGCAGGGGGACATGGCGCGGCGGTTGGCGTCGGTCGTGTCGGCTTTGCAGCCCCGCGCGCAGCCGGTGCAGGCCGCGCCATCATGGCGACCGGCAAAGACGGTGGGATTGGTCGCCCCGTCGATTTCCGGCAGCGCGATCAGCATGGTGGTTTCCACCGGGCCAAGCCCGCCGCCACTGGCCGCCCATTGCCCCAGCGTCTGGAACTCCAGCGGATGGGCGGCGACATAGGGCACATCCAGTGCCGCCAGCGCCTCGACCGCCGCCGCCGAGTCGTTATAGGCCGGCCCACCGACAAGCGAGAAGCCGGTCAGCGACACCATCGCATCGACGCGGCCCGTGAAATAGGCCTCCATCGCCGGACGCCCGTCCAGACCGCCCGCGAAGGCGGGCAGGACGGCGATGCCTGCACCCTCAAACGCGCGGATCACGGCGTCATAATGCGCGGTGTCGGATGCGAGGATGTAGCTCCGCAGCATCAACAGCCCCACCGTCGCCGTGGCCCCCGCCGGGCGGGGCAGATCGGCGGCGCGGGTGGTGATGCGGGCGGGCAGGTCGGGGTGGTACAGCCCGACTTCCGGGTAATCGATGGGGGCGGCGGCGCGCGGCGCCTTCCAGTCGCGGCCCTTGGCATAGCGGCCCACCAGATAGCGCACCATCGACTCGATATTGTCGTCGGACCCGCCCAGCCAATATTGCATGGACAGGAACCACGCGCGCAGATCCTGCGCCGTGCCGGGGATGAAGCGCAGGATCTTCGGCAGGCGGCGCAGCATGGACATCTGCTTTTCGCCCGAAGATCCCGACGGCTGCTTGTTCCCGCGCAGCTTTTTCAGCAGCGCCATCGGGCCGGAGGCGGGCTGCGACATGTCCAGATCGCCCATCCGCGTCAGTTTGACGATCTGCGGGTCGGCAATGACGCCAACAAAGGCATCGGCCCGGTCCCGCGCGCGTTGCAGCCAGGGCAGGATGGCGGTGATATGCTCTTCGATGAAAAGAAGGTTCGCCATCACCATGTCGGCCCGGTCGACGGACTCGCGCGCCTCGCACAGCGCGGCGGGGTTTTCCGCCCATTCGGCGGCGGCATGGACAGAGATCGTCAGACCGGGGAAATCGGCAGCCAGACGCGGCGCGATGCGCGCGGCGGGGCCTGCGGCATGGGCGTCCAGCGTGACGATGGCGATGTGATACCCCGCCTTCGCACCACCCGATCTGAGGATCACGTCATCGCGCATAATGGGCCTTCGCCTCGTAAAGCGTGTCCACGGTGATGTCGCTGATGCCCTTTCCGGCAGCGAAGCGTTCGGTGTTGCGGCGGGCGACGCCACGCACGAAGAAGGGGATCTTCTTCAATTCGCGCTCGGCATCCGGCAGCCACCGGACCTCGCCCGAGGGGGCGACTACGGGGATCGCCACGGCTTCCGGCTCCGGTTCTTCGACCCGCGCGACGGCCTTGCCGCCGTGATGGCTGGCCCCGGCGGCGTCGTGGAATTCGAAATCCTCGCGGAACATGGTCAGGAGGTGCTCTTCCAGCCCCATGACCAGCGGGTGAACCCAGGTGTCAAAGATGACATTCGCGCCTTCAAACCCCATTTGGGGCGAATAGCGGGCCGGGAAGTCCTGCACATGCACCGGGGCCGAGATAACGGCGCAGGGGATGCCCAGCCGCTTGGCGATGTGGCGCTCCATCTGCGTGCCGAGGATCAGTTCCGGGGCAGCGGCGGCGATGGCGGCCTCCACCTCCAGGTAATCATCGGTGATCAGCGGCTCGACGCCATGCTTGGCGGCGGCGGCGCGCAGGGGGCGGGCCTGTTCGCGGTTGTAGCAGCCCATGCCCACGACGGTGAAACCGATCTCTTCGGCGGCGATCCGGGCGGCGGCGATGACATGGGTGGCATCACCGAATAGGAACACGCGCTTGCCGGTCAGATAGGTCGAGTCGACCGAGGCCGACCACCACGGTTGCCGCAGTCCCGCCTCGTCCACCTTTGCCGAAAGCCCGGTGATCGTGGCGACCTCGCGCAGGAAATCGCGGGTGGCGCCGACGCCGATGGGAACGGTCTTGGTGAAGGGCTGGCCACAGGCGCGTTCCAGATAGCGCGCGGCCCCTTCGCCGGTTTCGGGGTAGAGGAGCACGTTGAAATGCGCCTGTCCCAGACGGGTCAGGTCATCCGGCGTGGCCCCCAAGGGCGCGCAGACATTGACCGCGATGCCCATCTTCGCCAGCAGGCCGGTGATTTCCGCCACATCGTCGCGGTGGCGGAAGCCAAGGCCCGTCGCGCCCAAGAGATTGCAGGTGACGCCTTCCGCCCGCGCCATCGGTTTCGCCAAAGCGCGAACCAGCGCATGAAACGTCTCATCCGCGCCGAAGTTTTCCTTGCGGCTGTAAGAGGGCAGGTCCAGCGGGATCGCCGGGCAGGGCAGGCCCATGGTGCCCGCCAGACCGCCCGGATCATCCTGAATCAGTTCCGCCGTGCAGGAGGCCCCGACGATCATCGCCTGCGGCTGGAATCGGGCATGGGCTTCTTGCGTTGCGGTCTTGAACAACCCCGCCGTATCGGCCCCAAGGTCCGAGGCGCGGAAGGTGGTGAAGGTGACCGGCGGGCGATGGTCGCGCCGTTCGATCATGGTGAACAAGAGGTCCGCATAGGTATCGCCCTGCGGCGCATGCAGCACGAGGTGCAGCCCTTTCATGCCCGTGGCGACGCGCATCGCCCCCACATGCGTCGGCCCTTCATAGGTCCAGAGCGTCAGCTTCATGGCGCACCCCCCTGAAGCAGCGCCTTGCGGCGCAGGGGGCGGGAGAACAGACCCGCCAGATCACCCGCCTGTTCGTAGAAATGGACGGGGGTAAAGACCAGTTCGATCGCCCATTTCGTGGTGAAACCCCGCGCCTCCAGCGGGTTGGCCAGACCCAGACCGCAGACGGTCAGGTCAGGCGCTTGCCCGGCGTGGCGGTCGAGTTGGCGTTCCACATCCTGCCCTTCGGACAGCACCGGCCCTTCGGGCAAAAGCGCAAGGTCGGGGGCCATCAGGCCACGGTGCAGGTAAGGCGTCCCCACCTCCAGCGGCCGCATCCCGCATTCGCGGGCGAGGAAGCGGGCGAGGGGGATTTCCAGTTGGCTGTCGGGAAACAGGAACAGCGATTTCCCGGACAGCGTGGCGGCGTGGGCGGCCACGGCCTTGCGCGCTCGGGCGCGGGGGGCCGCGGTGGCGGCTTCGAACCGCTCGGCCGTCACGCCATAGACATCCGCGATGGATTGCAACCACAGCGTCGTGCCTTCCTCACCAAAAGGGAAGGGCGCGACGATCCGCTTGGCCCCGCGCCGGTCCAGCGCGGTAGCGGTATAGCCAAGGAAGGGTTGTGTCAGGATATAGCGGGTGTTCGGCCCCACGGCGGGCAGATCGCCGGACCGCCGCGCGGGCAGCATCCGCACCGGGCCCACGCCCATGGCGTTGAGCAGCCCAAGGCACTGATCCTCCACCACATCCGGCAGGGCGCCCACGACCAGCAAGTCACCTGCCTCGGTGGCGGGCAGGGTGGGGACCATCGCGGCGAGACAGGCATCCTCACCTTGCGTGAAGGTCGTCTCGATGCCGGAACCCGAATAGTTGTACACTCGCACATGTGGCGCGTGCTGGACGTTCAGCCGTTCCGCCGCGCGGGCAAGGTCGAGCTTGATCACCTCGGACGGGCAGGAGCCGACGAGGAAGAGTTGCCGGATATCCGGGCGGCGGGCCAGCAGGCGGGCCACCTCGCGGTCCAACTCGGCATTGGCATCGGCCAGACCGGCGAGATCCTTTTCCTCAAGAATCGCGGTGCCGAAGCGGGGTTCGGCGAAGATCATCACGCCCGCCGCCGATTGCAGCAGATGCGCGCAGGTGCGGCTGCCCACCACAAGGAAGAAGGCATCTTGCATCTTGCGGTGCAGCCAGATGATCCCGGTCAGGCCGCAGAACACCTCATGCTGGCCGCGCTCCTTCAGGACCGGGGCGGTGGAGCAGCCAGCGGCGGGAAGATCAAGGCTCATGCCGCCACCCCCCGGCCCATCGGGCCCTCTGCCGCATCCAGCCGCGCCATGCGCAGCTTCAACAGGAACTGGCCCGCGTTGATGACGTAGGTCGCATAGGCGGCCAGCGCGATCAGCATCTGCCCGACCGGCCCCATCGCCCCCGTCCACAGCGCCCAGAGATAGGCGACATGCAGGGCGATGACGGCGAAGGAGAAGACATCTTCCCAAAAGAAGGCGGGGGCGAAGAGGTATTGGCCGAAGACCACCTTTTCCCAGATCGCGCCCGTCACCATGATGACGAAGAGAAAGACCGTCTTCACCAGGATCGACACCGTGGCGGCGGTGTAGCCATCCCCGGTCAGCAGGAAGCGCAGCACCAGAAGCACCGACACGGCAAAGGCCAGAAACTGCAACGGCGCGAGGATTCCCTGCACCAGGGTCCAGCGCGAAGAGTCGCGCCGCTGGCGTTGCTCGGCCGTGTAAAGGGGCTTGCGTGTTGTTTTCATGGACTCTTCCGACCTTTGCGCGCCGCGCTCACGGCGGGCTTCCTTGCGTTCAGGTTAGTCTTGGGGAGCGAAGTGTCAATCAAAACTTACACTATCGACATTTAAACCCCGGCAGGGCGAAAGGCCGCCAGACAAGGCGGAAATGCTCGGAAAATGCATGCTAAATATCTGAAAATCAAGTTTTTCGCCCGACGGGAAACCTTTACATCGGCCTTGGGTGTAAATTTATGTGGACATATCTCTTGGAAGGGCGCTTCATGAGACTCGGTAAACGGTAAAAGGGCCCGTGTTGGTGTGGGCGGCAGCATTGCCGCCATGACGGGTCGCTTGTCCGGGAGGGGACGATGCGGGACGAGGGCGGCATGGCCAGAGAAGACCGCAACGGTCCTGCGGGACACGTTGGTCTGGCCATCGAGGTGATACAGCGTCTGGCGTCACTGCGCCGGGCAGGAGCGGGCAAACTGCAACAGTCCATGATCGACCGTCTGGTCGCCGCTGTCTGCACGGCGGACAACGCGGCCGTGCCGGACATCCTTGAGGGGTTCCGCAAGGCGCGGGTTCCGGTGGATGCGGTGGTGTCGGATTACATTCCCGCCGCCGCCCGCGCCTTGGGAGAGGCATGGGAAGAAGACCGCCTGACCTTCGGGTTGGTGACGATCGGAACGGCGCGGCTGCAGGCGATGCTGCGCCAGTTGCAGGCCGAACAGCATGCCGATGCCGCCGATCCCGATGCGACGGCGGCGGTGCTGGTGCTGATCCCGCCGGGAGAGCAGCACACGCTGGGCGCGATGGTCGCGGCGTCCATGCTGCGGCGTCGGGGCGTGTCGGTGAAGGTCGAGATTGCGCCTAGCGTGACCGACCTGTCGCATCTGACGGCAGAACGTCGCTTTGATGCCGTGTTGGTGACACTTGGATCAACAGACAGGCTTGAAACTTGCGCGAAGTTGGTGAAAACCCTGAAACAGATTACCAAGGGTGCGCTTCGTGTTGCAATCGGCGGGGCGGTCGTGGAAAGCTGTCGGGATATGCTGACAGAGTCCGGGGCCGATCTGGTGACGAACGACGTGAATACCGTCATCTCGGAGTTCGGGTTGAATGACAAGATGGCGGAACGGAACGCAGGGTGAAACGATAGGGCTGTGCGTGTCTGTAATGCCCATGAAAGGTTTCGGCCGTGACATCAGATGGACGCTTCCTGCTGAGACGAGGCACCTTGCCAGAGGTTGCCCCTGAACAGCTTGTTGAGATCTTCACTTCTGCCTGTGACGTGGCGCTGGTCGTCTCGGCCGAGCGGGAAGTGCTGTCGGTGCTCGTCAATCCGCAGAAGGGCGTGGGCGCGAAGGTTGCCCATTGGCAGGGCGCGCCGCTGCAAACCCTCTTGACGCCGGAAAGCTGGTCAAAGCTGGAAAAGCGGCTGGGCGGGGGCGAGATGGACACCCATCGCCCGATGATCATCGAACTGACCCATTCCGACCAGCAGAGTTTCCAGTTCCCGATCCGCTATGCAGTGTCCCGCACGGCGGCGGATGGCGCGTTCCTGATGGTGGGCCATGATCTGCGCCCGATCGCGGAATTGCAGCAGCAACTCGTGCAGGCGCAACTGGCGCTGGAGCGGGATTACGAACAGCAGCGCGAGATGGAGACCCGCTATCGCGTGCTGATGGAGATGAGCCCGCTGCCGCTGATGATCGTGTCCATGTCCTCGGGCAAGATCGTTGACCTGAACTCTTCGGCGGCCGAACTGATCGGCGCGCCGCGCAGCGAGCTTCTGGATGCCGCGGTCGCGCAGGAATTCGACGGGCGGCGTCGCGGTGAATTTCTGGAAAGCCTTGCCAAGCTATCGGGGGCGATGGAACTGACGGTGCGGCGCAGCCGGTCCAAGGTGCTGGTCTCGGCCGGCGTATTCCGCGCGGCGGGGGAACGTCTGCTCTTGTGCCGTCTGGGCCTGTCGGAAACCGGCAAGGCGCAGGTCAACGAATTGGCGGACCTGACGGAGCGTCTCTTCGCCAAGGGCGTCGATGCCGTGGTCTTTGTCGATGGCGAAGGCGTCATCAAGACGGCGAACGAATCCTTCCTGAACCTGACCGACAGCAACAGCCTTGCCATGGTGGTGGGCCGGTCCTTCGGCGATTTCCTGTCGCGCGGGACCATCGACCTGCGGGTCATCCTCGACAACGTCAAGCGGGTGGGCCAGCTGCGCCGCTATGCGACGCGGTTGAACACCGATTACTACGGTCAGGTTGCGGTCGAACTCTCTGCCACCGCCTTTTCAGACCGGCCAGAGACCAGCATCGCCCTTGTGATCCGGGATGTCAGCGTGACCGAGACGACGCGCTGGCCGCTGGAAGGCACGGGGAACGAAGGTCTGCGCAACGTGATGCAACTGGTCGGCTATTCCACGCTGAAGGACATCGTTGCCGAAACGACCGAGATCATCGAAAAGATGTGCATCGAAACCGCGCTGGAACTGACCGGCAACAACCGCGTCGCGGCGGCGGAACTGCTGAGCCTGTCGCGCCAGTCGCTTTACGTGAAACTGCGGAAATTCGGCCTGTTGTCCAAGGAAGACTGACACCGTCCCGCATGGATAATCGCAAACCCCGGCCCTCGCGCCGGGGTTTTCCTTTGCGCCTGCCCGCGCGAATTGACCTGTGTCAATTCCATGTCCGTCCAGAAGTGTCAGTTTAAGTTGACACAACGGAGGGTCCCATGCGCATCGTCTTCGTCTATCCCAATTACCATTCCGGCGGGGCAGAGATCGCGGGGAACTGGCCGCCCGCATGGGTCGCCTATCTGGCGGGCTCGCTCAAGGCGGCGGGCTTCACCGACATCCATTTCATCAACGCCATGACCCATCACATCGGGCCAGAGGCGCTGCGGGCGAAACTCGCCGCGCTGCAACCCGACATCGTGGGGACCACCGCCATCACCCCGGCGATTTACGAGGCGGAGGAGGTTTTGAAGATCGCGTCGGACGTCGTGCCCGGCGCGTTGCGCGTCTTGGGCGGCATCCACGCCACCTTCATGTTCCGGCAGGTGCTGGAAGAGGCGCCTTGGGTCGATGTGATCGTCCGGGGAGAGGGCGAAGAGATCATGACCGCCTTGGCGCAGGCCGTGCATGAGGGCCGCTACTTGGCTGACCGGCGCAAGATCAAGGGCCTCGCCTTCCGCGACGGGGAAGAGATCGTTGCGACGCAAGCCGCATCCACCGTCAAGAACCTTGACGCCATCGACCCGGATTGGTCGCTCTTGGACTGGGACAGCTACATCTACGTCCCCCTTGGCGTGAAGGTCGCCATTCCCAACATGGCGCGGGGCTGTCCCTTCACCTGTTCCTTCTGTTCGCAATGGAAATTCTGGCGCGATTACCGCGTGCGCGACCCGAAGAAGGTGGTGGACGAGATCGAGCGTCTGGTGAACGACCATGGCGTCGGCTTCTTCATTCTTGCGGACGAGGAACCCACGATCAACAAGAAGAAATTCGTCGAATTCTGTCAGGAGCTGATCGACCGGGGCCTTCCCGACCGCATCAAATGGGGCATCAAGACCCGCGTGACCGACATCTGGCGCGACCGGGATTTGCTGAAGTTCTACCGCAAGGCGGGGCTGGTCCATGTCTCGCTTGGGACAGAGGCCGCCGCGCAGTTGAAGCTGGACCTTTTCAACAAGGAAACCACCGTCGCCCAGAACAAGGAGGCGATCCGTCTTTTGCGCGAGGCCGATATCTTCACCGAGGCGCAGTTCATCGTGGGGTTGGACAACGAAACGGCAGAGACGCTGGAGGAAACCTACCGCATGGCCTGGGATTGGCAGCCCGACCTTGCCAATTGGTCGATGTACACGCCCTGGCCCTTTACCCCCCTGTTCCAGGAAATGCGCGACAAGGTCGAGGTCTTCGACTTCTCGAAATACAATTTCGTCACGCCCATCATGAAGCCGGAGGCGCTGAGCCGGGGCGAACTGCTTGACGGGGTGATGAAGAATTACCGCCGTTTCTACATGAAAAAGGCGCTGTTCCATTACCCGTGGCGCGGCACCGGGTTCCGGCGGCGCTATCTCTTGGGCTGCCTCAAGGCCTTCCTCAAGACCGGGATGGGGCGGACCTTCTATGACCTTGGCAAGGCCGGGTATTGGGGGCCGCAGACCAAGAACTCGGTCGATTTCCACTTTGATGAGACGCGCAAGAACGCCCCCGCCCAGATGGCCGATTGGGAGGCCGCCGCCGACCGCGCCGCCCGTGCCGCCGAACGGCGCGAGGCCGTGCGGGCGCAAGGCAAAGAAAGGGCGAAGGAGCGCGCCTTGGCCGGTCTGCCCGACACGGTGCCCGATCTTGCCCCCATGGCCTGCGGCGGCGGGAAAGGGCAGATGGAGTGACCGCCCTCATCGGCCCCAATGCCATCCTGCAAGCGGTCGCCGTCCTTGATCGCGTGGCCGGGCAGGGGACACGGGCGCGGGTGATGGCGCGGGCGGGCGTGCCGATGCCCACGGGGGCCGAAATGATCCCCGAAACGCAGGCCACCGCGATGCATTGCGCTTTGCGGGCGGAACTGCCCGCGCAGGCGGATGACCTGCTGGGCCAAGCGGGGCAGGCGACGGGGGCGTATATCCTGCGTCACCGCATACCGCCTTTGGCGCAACGGGTGATCCGCCTTCTGCCCGCGCCATTGGCCGCCCGGGTGCTGGCGGCGGCGATTGCCAAGCATGCCTGGACCTTTGCCGGTTCGGGGTCCTTCGCCGTGCAATTCGGCAAGCCTTTGGTTTTCCTGATCCGCGACAACCCCTTGCGCGATCCGGACGGGCATCCCTGCCTGTGGCATGCGGCCGTGTTCCAGTGCCTGTTCCGCGCGCTGGTCTGGCCGGAGGCGACGGTGCGCGAAACCGACTGTCAGGCGCAAGGGGCTGAGGTCTGCCGCTTCGAGATCCGCCCTCAGTGAGGATGCCGCAGGGACTGTCAGGCAAAGTTGACACATTTCCCTTGTCAGACTCGTGTTGTTCCTGTTTAGTTTACAGCATGAGTGTCAGCATCCCCGTACAGCCCCGCCTCCTGCCCGAACCACGCGCCATGCTGCGGCTGATCAAGCCGATCACATGGTTCCCGCCGATCTGGGCCTATCTCTGCGGCTCGGTCTCGGCAGGCGTGCCGCTGACCGATCATTGGGGGATGGTGCTGCTGGGCATGGTGCTGGCCGGTCCCATCGTCTGCGGCATGAGCCAAGCCGCGAATGACTGGTGCGACCGCCATGTCGATGCCATCAACGAACCCGACCGCCCCATCCCCTCGGGCCGCATTCCCGGCCGCTGGGGGCTGTGGATCGCGCTGGCCATGACCGCGCTGTCGCTGGGCGTGGGGTCGATGCTGGGGGTCTGGGGCTTCTGGGCCACCGTCGCGGGCGTCGCCGCCGCATGGGCCTATAGCGCGGAACCCGTGCGGCTGAAGCGGTCCGGCTGGTGGGGGCCGGGGCTGGTGGGCTTGAGTTACGAGGGCCTGCCGTGGTTCACCGGGGCCGCCGTCCTGTTGCAAACAGCTCCAAGGTTCGAGATCGTGGTGATCGCCGCGCTTTATGCCTTTGGCGCGCATGGCATCATGACGCTGAATGATTTCAAAGCCTTGGAGGGGGATCGCCAGACCGGCGTCCGCTCTCTTCCCGTCGTTCTGGGGCCAGAGGTTGCGGCGCGCATCGCCTGCACGGTGATGGGCATGGCGCAGGCGCTGGTGATCCCGCTGCTGATCCTGTTCGGCAAGCCTTGGCATGCCGGGGGCGTCGCGTTGGTGCTGATCGCGCAACTGGCCGCGATGCGGGTGCTGTTCCGCGACCCCAAGTGCAAGGCGCCTTGGTACAACGGCACGGGCGTCGTCCTTTATGTCACCGGCATGATGATTTCGGCCTTTGCGCTGAGGGGGTTGTGATGGACAGAACGCTCAGTTGGACCCAGATCGCCCGGTTGGGGCTGGTGCAGATGTGCCTTGGCGCGGTGGTGGTGCTGACGACCAGCACGTTGAACCGGCTGATGACGGTGGAACTGTCGCTGCCCGCCGTGCTGCCGGGGCTGCTCGTCGCGTTGCACTATGGCATCCAGATCAGCCGCCCGGCCTGGGGCTTCCGCTCGGACACGCGGGGGAACCGGACGCGGTTCATCGTGGGCGGCATGGCCGTGCTGGCGCTGGGAGCATTCCTTGCCGCCGTGGCCGTGGCGGTGATGGGGGCGGCGTTCTGGCCGGGGATGGTGCTGTCGATCGCCGCTTATGTGCTGATCGGCGTGGGGGTGGGGGCGTCCGGCACCTCGCTTCTGGCGCTCGTGGCCACCGCGACCGCGCCGCGCCGCAGGGCGGCGGCTGCGACGATCACCTGGCTGATGATGATCCTTGGCATCGCCGCGACCGCCGGCACGGTGGGCGCGGTGCTGGACCCCTATTCGCCCGCGCGCCTTCTGGTTGTGGTGGGCATCGTGACGGGCGGGGCGGTGATCCTGACCGCCCTCGCCGTCTGGGGGATCGAGCGTCGCGTGACCGCCACCCCGTCCGACGACCGCCCGATGCCGCTGCGGCAGGGGCTGGCCGAGGTCTGGGCCGAACCGCAGGCGCGGGATTTCACGCTGTTCATCTTCCTGTCGATGGTCGCCTATTTCCTGCAGGAGTTGATCCTTGAACCCTATGCCGGGCTGGTCTTTGGCATGACGCCCGGACAATCGACGCAGCTGTCGGGCGTGCAACATGGCGGGGTGTTCCTTGGCATGCTGACCGTGGGCATCGCCTGTACGGGCCTGAGGCTCGGCTCGCTCAGGGCATGGGTCATGGGCGGTTGCGTGCTGTCGGCGCTGGCCTTGGGCTTCATCGCCTGGCTGGGTCTGGTCGGGATGGATCTGATGCGTCCCGCGACCTTTGCCCTCGGTTTCGGCAACGGCGTCTTTGCGGTCGCGGCCATCGGCGCGATGATGGCGCTGGCGGGGCAGGGGCGGCAGGCCCGCGAGGGCACGCGCATGGGCCTGTGGGGCGCGGCGCAGGCACTGGCGGCGGGCTTCGGCGGGCTCTTGGGAGCCGCCTCGGCGGATGCGCTGCGGCTGGTCATGGCCGATGCCCCCGCCTTTGCCACGGTCTTTCTGGCCGAGGCGTTTCTGTTTCTGGTCGCCGCCCTGATGGCGGCGCAGGTCGTGGCGGGCGGCGCGCAGCGCGCCCAGTCGCAGGCCGTCATGGCGGGAGAGTAAGATGGGATACGACGCCTTCATCGTCGGTGGCGGGCCTTCGGGGGCGACCGCGGCCGAAGACCTCGCCCGCGCCGGATTGCGTGTGGCGCTCTTGGACCGGGCGGGGCGGATCAAGCCCTGCGGCGGGGCCATCCCCCCGCGCCTGATCGCGGATTTCGCCATTCCGGATGAGCTGATCGTGGCCAAGATCAAATCGGCGCGCATGATCTCTCCCACCGGGCGGTCGGTGGATATCCCCATCGAGGGCGGTTTCGTCGGCATGGTGGACCGCGAGGATTTCGACGAATACCTGCGCGACCGCGCCGCGATGCACGGGGCGGAGCGGCTGACCGGAACCTTCCTGAAGATCGACCGGACGGCGGGCAAGACCGAGGTCGTCTGGCGCGACAAGGCCACGGGTCAAGAAATGCGCAGCCCGACGCGCGTGGTGATCGGGGCCGATGGCGCGCGGTCCGGCGTCGCGCGGGCCGAGGTGCCGGGCGGCGACCGCATCCCTTACGTCATCGCCTATCACGAGATCATCGACGCCCCCGAAGCGGCGCCCGGCTATGACCCCGACCGCTGCGACGTCATCTATGATGGCCGCATCTCGCCCGATTTCTATGGCTGGGTCTTTCCGCATGGCCCCAAGGTCAGTGTCGGAATGGGGACCGAGGTGGATGGCGTTGACCTGAAACAGGCCACCGCCGACCTTCGCGAAATGTCGGGCCTGACCGGCTGCGCCACGATCCGCCGCGAGGGCGCGCCGATCCCGCTGAAACCCTTGGACCGCTGGGACAATGGCCGCGACGTGGTGCTGGCGGGCGATGCGGCAGGGGTGGTGGCCCCAAGCTCGGGCGAGGGGATTTTCTACGCCATGGCCGGGGGCCGCGCGGCGGGCACGGCGGCGCAAGCCTTCCTTCGGACCGGCCGCGTGGCGGATCTGAAACTGGCGCGGAAACTCTTCATGTCGGAACATGGCACGGTGTTCCGGGTTCTGCGGTCGATGCAGGACGCCTATTACAAAAGCGACGACCGCCGCGAACGCTTTGTCAGCCTCTGCCATGACATCGACGTGCAGAAGCTGACCTTCGAGGCCTATATGAACAAGCGCCTTGTCTCGGCCCGGCCCTTGGCGCATCTGAAGATCGGCTTGAAGAATCTGGCCCATCTGACGGGCCTTGTCAGACCGGAATGGACATGACCGCGCAACTGATCCCGGCCTTCGTGGATGGACGCCTGACCCCGGTGGAAAAGCTGGAGGTGCATCGCCGCGGCCTGCGCCATCCGGCGATCTCGGTCTTTGTGCTGCGCGGGGATGCCGTTCTGATGCAGCGCCGGGCGCTGTCGAAATACCACACGCCGGGGCTTTGGACGAACACCGTCTGCACCCATCCGCATTGGGACGAGGCGGCGCTCGACTGCGCCACCCGCCGCGTGGATGAGGAACTGGGTCTGACCGGCCTTTCCTTCCGTCACGCGGGCGTGGTGGAATACCGCGCCGATGTGCAGGGCGGTTTGATCGAACATGAGGTGGTGGATGTCTTCACCGCCGAAGCCGTGCCGGGGCAGGAGCCCGTGCCGAACCCCGATGAGGTGGCCGAGGTCGCTTGGCTGCCCATGGCCGACCTGCTGGCCGATCTGGCGGCAAGACCGGAACGCTACACGCCGTGGCTCAGGATCTATATGGACAAGCACCGGCAGATGATCCTTGGCGGGTTGCTGGCCGTCTGACGCGAACGTTTCCGCCCCCTGATCTCAACCCGGGGCTTGGTCCAGCCATTCCCGGATCAGCGGGGCCAGACCATCGGCGCGTTCCTCATGCACCAGATGTCCGCCGGGCAGTTCCTGATAGGTGGCGCGTGGCATCCGTGCGGCCCAATCGCGGGACAGAGTGCAGGGCACGGCGCGATCCTCGCGCCCGGCGACCAGCAGCACCCGCGCTTGCAGTTCTGGCAGGGCCGCCAGAACCGGGGCCAGCCGCCATTGCGCCATCATCGCCAAGGCCCCCTGCACATGGGCCGGGTCCTGCACCAGCCGCAGATACTGCGCACGTCCTGCCGCATCGATCCGCGATCCCGTGCCGTCCAGCAGGCGGTCCACCGTCGCGGCGCGTCCCCAGAGGCGGGCAAAGCCCGTGGCGGCAAAGGGCAGGGCCGCCAATCCCTTGGCCAGCGCCGGAAACAGCACCCCCGCCGCGCCGTCAAATTCGCCCAAGGCCGCGTTGATGCCGATCACCTGCACGCCCGGCCAGCCGCGCGCCAGTTGCAACGCCAGCACCGCCCCCGCCGAATGGCCCACCACCGCCCTTGGCCGCAGGTCCAGCGCGGCGCAAAGCTGGGCCAGATCCTCGGCCATCGCCACGGGACCCGAGCGGGAGGGGTTTAGCGCCCGGCTGCAGCCTTGACCCGGCAGGTCGGGGGCGATTACGCGGAAATCCGGCACCAGCCCCGCGATCATGCGCGCGAAGCTGTGACCCGAGGCCCCCAAACCATGCAGCAACAGCAGCACCGGACCCGGACCGCCCGTGTCGATCACCCACCAGTCCACAGCCCCCGCCCGCAGGCGGCGACCGGCTGACCGGTTGGGCCAGTCTTGCGGTAGGTCGCGCGGGTCCACCTCAATCCTCCAGCGATGCGCCCAAGGCCTGCGCCAGCCGTCCGGCATCAGCGCGGGGCAGCACCAGATAGCGCGCGCCCATCCGGCGGGCGAGGTCGGAAAGCCGGGGTTGCGCCCGCATTCCAAGGTCCAGCACCAGCGCCGACAGCCCCGCCCGGCGGATCGACAGCGCCAGCGTATCGGCCTCTGCCTCGGCCAGCGCGCGGTCGGGGGTGCCGTCGAGCGCGATATTGCCCTTGCCATCGGTCAAAAGCGCGATGGTCGGTGTCATCCCCCGCGCGCGGGCAAGGGTGGCGGTCTCAAGCGCCAGTTTCAACCCGCCGGGCAGGGGCGTGGCCCCGCCCCCCGGCACGCCGCGCAAGCGGTTCTTGGTCTGCACCAGACTGCGGGTCGGCGGCAGCAGCAGATCCGCCTTGCGCCCGCGAAAGGTTAGAAGCGCCACATGGTCCCGGCGGCTGTAGGCGCGGGCCAGCAGCAGTTCCACCGCCCCCTTCGCCTCGGCCAGTCGGGCCACGGCGGCAGAGCCCGAGGCATCGACGGCACAGATCAGGACCCGGTCGGACATCACCTTGGCGCGGCGGATGTGCAGGTCGGTGGGATCGACCAGCAGCGCCTGACCTGCGCGCTGGGGCTGTTCGGCCCGCCGCAGCGTCTGCCACGGGGCGGCGGCGCGCAGCGTGGCGATCAAGTCGATGCGGGATCCTTCGCGCGGGCGGCCCTTGCGCGACGGCAAGGGGCGCCCCCTCCGGTTGCCCGCCCGTTCCGCCCCGCTGCCTGAAGACCCCTTGGCCGCGCGCGCGGCGCGACCTTCGGCCAATTCGCGGAGCAGCGACTCGGGCAGGGCGGTGCGCGCAGCCTCGACCAGCAGATCGGCCGACAGGCTTTCGCCCTGCGTGTCGCCCTCGGCAGGGTCCGCGCGGTCATCCTGGCCCTGATCGGGCGGGGGCTGGGGCGGGCTGTCGGGCGGCTCTGACGGTTCCGGTGCGGGCGTGGCGCGGTGGGACAGCGCCAGCGCGGCGGCCTGCCGTAAATCCTCCATCTCGACCGCCGACCGTCCGGCCAGCGCGGCCAGCGCACGCGCCACGGCCAGCGTCAGGATCGGCGCGCGGGGGCTGTCGATGGACAAGTCGGCACAGGCGCGCACCACCTCGGCCACCGCCTCATGCGGCAGGCGGACCGAGGGCAAGAGGGCACGTGCCGCCAGCACCGTTGCCCCATCGGGCAGGGGCAGGGCATCGGGGGCGCGCGCGCCATCAAGGTCAAGGAACAGGCCCAGCCGGTCGGCCAGCGCGGGGGGCAGGCCTTCGCCCGCCTCGGCCGCCTCGTCCAGCGCGATGAGGCCGTGGTGATGCTGGTCCAGGGTCTGTGACAGCCGCGCCGCCAGCGCGGGGGGGCAGCGTTCGGCCATGGTCAGCACCAGAACCGACGGGCGGTCCAGCATCCCCCGCCGCAGCACCGGACGCCCCGCTTGCAATGACCCCACGGCATCCAGCCCGCCGTAAAGCGCCTCATCCCCGATCTGGGGGGACAGGCGCTGCAAGGGCAGGGGCAAGGGCAGCAGCGAGAGCGATTCAAGCACCCGTTGTCGGAACGGCCCGGCCCGCGCGCGCAGCCAGAGGCCACCCACCGCCACCGGGTCCACCGCCAGCACCGCGAGGGCTGACTTGAGGAACCCTGCTTCCATCTTACGGCAGGATTTCGGCGACGGTGCGGGCGACGCGGGCGGATGATCCCGCCTCGTCCAGCGGATCGCGGCGCAGGCGGTGCCCCAACGCCATCCCCGCCACGCGGCGCAGGTGGCTGCGGTGCAGGGCGGTCGCCCCTTCGATGGCGGCCAGCGCGCGGGCGGCGCGAAGAAGCGTCAACTCGCCCCGCAGACCATCCGACCCCAAGGCGATGCACAAGGCCGCGCAATCATGCAGCGCGGTGCCGGGCGTGGTGACGGCGGGCAGGGCCGCGCGGGCGGCAAGGATGGTGTCGCGCAGCGCGGCGTCCTGCGGTTGCCAATTGGCAAGGAAGGCATCGGGGGCGGTGTCATAGGCATCGCGGCGCTGGATCACCTGAACCCGGGTCTCGATATCGCGGGGCGAGGTGACCTCGACCGACAGACCGAAGCGGTCCAGCAGTTGCGGACGCAGATCGCCCTCTTCCGGGTTGCCCGACCCCACCAGCACGAAACGCGCGGCATGGCGGATCGACAGCCCGTCACGTTCCACCACATTCTCGCCCGATTGCGCGACGTCCAAGAGCAGGTCGACGATGTGATCTTCCAGAAGGTTCACCTCGTCGATGTAAAGGTATCCCCGGTTGGCCCGGGCCAGAAGGCCGGGCTCAAAGGCCTTTTCCCCCCGCCCGATGGCGCGTTCGATGTCCAGCGCCCCGATTACCCGGTCTTCGCTGACGCCCAGCGGCAGGTCGACAACCGGGGTGGGCTTTCGGACCAAGGTCGCGGTGGTGATCCCGGCCCAATCCGGGCAGTGCTCCGCCTTGGCCGAGTTGACGGGGCATCCCTCCACCGCCTCGATCTCGGGCAGAAGGGCTGCCAGCGCGCGGACGGCGGTGGATTTGCCGGTTCCCCGGTCGCCAAAAACCAGAACCCCGCCGATGCCGGGGTCCACGGCGGTCAGCACCAGCGCGAGCTTCATGTCCTCTTGTCCGACGATGGCCGAAAAGGGGAAGGGCGCGCGGTGGCGGGCGGTGTCGGGCAGCGGGCGCAACAGCGAAACGGCAGGGGCGTTCATGCGGCGGTCCTTTCGGGATCGGGCAGGTCAGGGGTCTGCGGCGGGATCTGCGACGGGGGAAGCGGCAGGTGCGACAGGGGATTGCCGCCCTCCCACTGCCCCTCGCAGCCCAGCAGGCGGAAACGGGCGTAAAGCTCTTCGGCGAACCAGCCTTCGGCCCGCACGGCGCGCACGGCACGGGCATGGGGGCCATCGGCATGGGCAAAGGCGGACAGCGTCTTGGCATCGGGCCAGACCGAGAAGGTCACCTGATGCAGGAAGGGCACCTCGCCGATGCCGATCTTGAAGGCCACATCGGCATTGTCGCCGATAGCATGGGAAATCCCCGGCACCCGGCCCCAGAACCCGCCCAGATGGCGCGGGCGCAGCGTGGCGCGGGTCAGGGCGACCACCGGCTCACCGGGGGCAAGGCGTTCGGGCGCGCCATCGGGCAGGAAGGGATTGACGCCCGACCAACTGCCCCGCGCCGTGGTGGGGTCAAGGTAGAGCGTCCAGGCCTCGGCCGCGCGCTTGCGCCATGCGGTCCAGACCGGACTTCCTGCAATGGCGCGGCGGGCGGCGGATTCGTTGGGCCAGACCGCAAGGATCGCCCAGACCTGCCAGTTCGGTCGCGGGGTGAAACCTTCGCCCGTGCCCGAACCGCAGAGTTTGAAGAATCGCAACTCGCGCTCTTGCCGCAGTTTGGGGCGCGCCAATGCCATCTGCCCAATCGCCCAGAGCCGGTCGAACCGACCGGAAAAGCGGAACAGGCTGAGCGTGACGGTCGAGATGGCGCATCCTCCGGCATATCCACGGCATGCGGGCGCGGCATGCGGTGTGTAAACTTGATGTTACACCTTGTGCGGAGGGTGGGAAGGGTAAAAACGGTCGCATGGGCCGCATTTAAGCGCGGACTTGTAAATTAAAGTGGACAGTCTATCGTCATATCCATGGAACAGCGACATACAGAGACGGGTAAAGGCAAGGCCATCGTCATCGGCGCGGGGCTTGGCGGCCTTGCCGCCGCGATGCGTCTGGGGGCAAAGGGTTGGCAGGTCACGGTGCTGGACCGGCTGGACCGGCCGGGCGGGCGTGGATCGTCGATCACCCAAGGCGGGCACCGCTTTGACCTTGGCCCCACCATCGTCACCGTGCCGCAGGGGCTGCGCGATCTGTGGTCGGCCTGCGGGCGCGACTTCGACCGCGATGTGTCGCTGGTCCCGATGGACCCCTTCTATGAAATCCGCTTCAACGATGGCGAAACCTTCACCGCGCGTCAGGATGACGCCGCCATGCAGGCCGAGGTCGCCCGCATCAGCCCGCGCGACGTGCCGGGCTACAACCGTTTCCTGAAAGACAGCGAGGCGCGCTACCGCTTCGGCTACGAAGACCTTGGCAAGCGCCCCATGGACAGGCTGTGGGAGACGATCAAGGTTCTGCCGCGTTTCGCCGCCCTGCGCGCCGACCGGTCGGTCTATGGCCATGCGGCGGCGCGGGTGCGCGATGAACATCTGCGCTTTGCGCTGTCCTTCCACCCGCTGTTCATTGGCGGCGATCCGTTCAACGTGACGTCGATGTATATCCTCGTCAGCCACCTCGAAAAGGCCTTCGGCGTGCATTACGCGATGGGCGGGGTGCAGGCGATCGCGCAGGCCATGGCGCGGGTCGTCGAAAGGCAGGGCGGATCGGTGCGGCTGGGGGTGGAGGTGGATGAGCTTCTGCTGTCCCAAGGCCGCGCTGCCGGAGTGCGGCTGCTCGATGGCGAGGAAT
Organism: Paracoccaceae bacterium; assembly: GCA_023263735.1. Taxonomy (GTDB): domain Bacteria; phylum Pseudomonadota; class Alphaproteobacteria; order Rhodobacterales; family Rhodobacteraceae; genus Pseudotabrizicola. The sequence goes on from JALQUQ010000001.1 coordinate 20,297, forward strand.
TGTCGGCCGAGGTGGTCGTTTCCAACGCCGATGCGGGCCATACCTATGACCGGCTGATGCGCAACCATCCCCGCAAACGCTGGACCTCGGCCAAGCTCGCCCGGTCGCGCTGGTCGATGGGGCTTTATGTCTGGTATTTAGGGACCAAGGGGACCAAGGCGAAATGGCGCGACGTGGGGCATCACTCCATCCTCGTCGGTCCCCGCTACCGCGACCATATCCGTGACATCTTCCTGCGCGGGCGGCTGGCGGATGACATGAGCCTCTATGTCCACCGTCCCAGCGTGACCGACCCCTCTTGCGCGCCCGATGGCGACGACACCTTCTACGCGCTCGCCCCCGTGCCGCATCTGGGGTTGGACAAGGCGACGGATTGGCAGGCGGAATCCGAACCCTTCCGCGCCAAGATGCTGAAAGTGCTGGAGGATCGGCTGCTGCCCGGCCTGTCCGACCACATCACCGAAAGCTTGGTCTTCACCCCCGAAACCTTTCGTGACCGCTACCTGTCGCCCTATGGGTCGGGCTTTTCCATTGAACCGCGCATCCTGCAATCGGCGTGGTTCCGTCCGCATAACCGGAGCGAGGAAGTGCCGGGCCTCTATCTGGCCGGTGCCGGCACCCACCCCGGTGCAGGCGTGCCCGGCGTGATCGGCAGCGCCGAGGTGCTGGCCCAGCAAGTCCCCGACGCCCCGCCGCGCGCCGCCGTCCCGCGCCCCTTGCCCTTGGCCGCCGAATGAGCGCGGGCATGATCCCTGCGTCCGACCTCGCGGCCTGCCGCGAGATGATCCGCACCGGGTCACTCTCCTTCCACGCAGCCTCCAAGGCCTTGCCCGCACGCGTGCGCGATCCGGCGCTGGCGCTTTACGCCTTTTGCCGGGTGGCGGATGACGAGGTGGACGAAGGTGAGGACAAGATCGCCGCCGTCCTGCGCCTGCGCGACCGGCTGGATGCCATCTATCAGGGCCGCCCGCGCAATGCGCCGTCAGACCGCGCCTTTGCCGCCGTGGTGGCGGGGTTCGACATGCCGCGCGCCCTTCCCGAAGCGCTGCTGGAGGGGCTGGCCTGGGACAGCCTGGGCCGCCGCTATGCCAACCTGTCGGAGCTGAAGGATTATTCCGCCCGCGTGGCCGCGTCGGTCGGCGCGATGATGTGCGTCTTGATGCGGGTGCGCGACGGGGATGCCTTGGCGCGGGCCTGCGACCTTGGCCTTGCGATGCAACTGACCAACATCGCCCGCGACGTGGGCGAGGACGCGCGGGCCGGGCGGCTTTTCCTGCCGCTTGACTGGATGGCGGCGGCGGGGATCGACGCGGACGTCTTCCTTCATGCGCCGACGGCCACGCCGGAAATCCGCGACATGACCGCCCGCCTGCTGGAAGAGGCAGAGGGGCTTTATTCCCGCGCGGCCACCGGCGTGCGTCGTCTGCCGATGGATTGCCGCTTGGCGATCCACACGGCGGGCCATGTCTATGCCGCGATCGGGACCGAGGTTGCGCGCGCGGGCTTTGACAGCGTCACCCGCCGCGCCCGCACCACCGCACGGCAAAAGCTGGGCTGGCTGGCGGTGTCGGCCCTGCAAACCGCCGCTCTCGCCGTGGCCCCGCAATCGGCGCGCTTGCACGCCCCCCCGGAACCCGAGGTCGCCTTTCTGGTTCAGGCGGCAGCGCGGGCACGCCCCGGCCCCGCGCGGTCAGAGGCGTTGCTTCGGGTGCTGGCCCAATTGGAAGCACGGGACAGGGGGATGATCTGAGGCGCATGATCTGACCCAAGGGGCGGGGTGCGCCGCTTTGTCCTTGGACATCCCCTCTCTGACCCCTATCTGAGGATGATGGGGCAGAGGGAATGTCGTCACATGTTGGATCAACCGCCGTTCTGGCTGCTGTTCGTCACCTTTCTGGCCGCCTGTTTCGGCGCCGGGGCGACCGGGGCGCTGTTTCCGCCCGGTGCGTGGTATGAGTCCTTGAAGAAACCAAGCTGGAACCCGCCGAACTGGCTGTTCCCCGTTGCCTGGACCACGCTTTACCTGTGCATGTCCGCCTCGGCCGCCCGGATTGCCGGAGGGATGACTGCGGCCGCAGGCCTTGCCTTGGCGATGTGGGGCGTGCAGATCGCGCTCAACACGCTCTGGACGCCGGTGTTCTTTGGCCTGCGCAAGATGCGGGCGGCCTTGGTGGTGCTGGTGCTGCTCTGGCTTTCGGTGGCGCTGACGATGGTGCTGTTCTGGCGCATCGACTGGCTCGCGGGGCTGCTGTTCCTGCCCTACCTCGCATGGGTCAGCGTGGCGTGCGCGCTGAACCTGCGGCTTTGGCAGTTGAACCCCGGCGCGTTTGCCTAGACCGCCCCCGTCCAGCGCGGCACCCGCACCGCCAGCATGGGTTTCAGCACGGGCAGGCGGAAGCGGTCCAGATCCAGCGCCTCATGCATGCCAAGGGACGGCTCCCCGTCGATCCGTGTCTCGACCAAAGCGCGCGAATAGAACGGCGCATCGAGCAGGGATAACCGTTCCTTGGGCACCACCCCGGCATCGGCGCGCGACTCACGCCGCACCAACCAGCGGCTGCGCGCCATCCGTGTCAGCGGCGGCGGTTTGATCACCCGCGCGCCGCCCGCACGGTCAAATTCCGCGCCCAGTTGCAGGTGACTGCCATCCCGGCGCACGGCGTCATAGAAACAGACCGTCCGGTTGGCCTGCGGAAACCGCCCCCATGTCCAGAACCGGAAATCCTGCTCAAGCGGGCGCACCCCGGTGTTGCTGTCGAAATAGCCATGCCCCTCCCACCGGTGCCCGCCGCCCAGATCGACCGCGACATGCGACATCGGCGCGATGGGCCGCCAGCGATGCGCGCCATCCGGCGTCAGGTCATAGACCGCATCGGGCAGGGAAAGCGGGGTCAGCACGATCTCGCCCCGCACCGGGCCGACCATCGGCAGGGCCCCCCATTCGTTGACCGTGATCCGTAGGCTCCGCCCCGTCCAGTCGATCCGGCTTGGCCCTACACGAAAACTGTTGCGGCTGCGGCTCAGCGCGGCGCGCCCCCGGTCGGTCATGGTGAAACGGCCGTTCAGACCCGAGGTCACCACATTGATGCAGCAGTTGTTTTCCGGGTCCCCCCGGCCTGACCAGTGATACCAAGGCGAAAACACCGACCCGATGAAGCCGATCACCGAGACGGCTTTTGTCCCGTCGGTCGAGATGGCGTCGATGTACCACCATGCATAGCCGCCGGGGCCGACGCGGATGCCGAAATCGGGCCCTTGCCCGGTGCCCGGGTCTGGGGCGCGGCTGTCGCTTGGGCCGCTTTCGCCCGATCCTCGGCCACCGCCGTCGCCGCGTGGCCCCCCGACATCAGCGCCATCGGCACCCCCGCGCCCGGATGCGCCCCCCCGCCCGCGAGGTAAAGCCCCGCCAGCGCCGTCCGGGCCGTCGGGCGCTGAAAGGCCGCCATCGTCGCCTCGGGCGATGCGCCGTAGATCGCCCCCGCCGATCCCGGATAGCGCCGCCCGAGGATCTGCGGCGTCAGCAGCGCCTCTGGCCCCGGCGGGGGAGAGAAGGTCAACCCCTGCGCCCGGAGCGCGGGAAAGGTTCGGGTCCGGCATAGGTCTTCCTCATCTTCGGGGGGCGGATGGCCGGCGGGGCCGTTCAGGATGATCTCGAACCGCTCGACCGGCGGCGGGGCGGTGCCCAACTCGCGGTCCTGCGCGCAGACATAAAGCGTAGGGGCCGTGGGCATTTGTCCCCGCGCGATGGGGCCGAATTCCTGCGCGGGGTCCGGGGTGAAAAACACGTTGTGATGCGCCAGCTCCACCCCCTGCGGCTGGGCGGCGAAGGCCCAGACCCAGGCCGAGAGGCTGCGCTTGACGGGCTGGCCCTTGGGCAAGGGCAGATCGCCCAAGCGCCCCTCGGCCAGCGCCTGCGGGTCGCCGTTGAAGATGCAGGTGGTGCAGGGCAGGGTGCCGCCGCCTTCGACCTCGACCCCGGTGACATGGCCGCCTTGGCGCACGATGCGGCGCGCGCGGGTGGCATAGCGGAACTCCACCCCCCGCGCCGCAGCGACGCGGGCGAGTGCGGCGGCAAGTCCGTGCATCCCTTGGCGGATCGCGAAAATCCCCTGCGCCTCGACCCGCCAGATCAGCGACAGGACGGCGGGCGAATGGGCGGGACGGCCGCCGACATAGGTGGCGTAACGCCCGAAAAGCTGCACCAGACGCGGATCGCGGAAATGGCTTTTCAGCAGCGACTCAAGCGACCGCCCCGGCAGAAGCGCGGGCCAAAGCCGCGGTTGGTGCGCGGCCGCAAGCGCCACCGGACCCCGCAGCGGCCGCGCCGCGCGCATCACGGGCGCGTCAAAGGCGGCCAATAAACCCGCTGACAGGCGATCAAAGCGGCGGAACCCCTCGGCCTCGCGCAGACCGGCAAAGGCGCGGATGGCGTCGAAATTGGCGTCAGGGTCGGGAAACAGGTCCAGCGGGCCGCTGCCCGGCCAGAAATGCCGGGCCAGCCGGGGCAGGGGGATCACATCCACCTCATCCGCCAGCCGGGTTCCACACAGGCGGAACAGGTCATCCGCCACAGCGGGCAGGGTCATCACCGTAGGTCCGGTATCGACCGGCCCGGCGGGCGAGGGTACCGCCCGCGCCTTGCCACCGGGGGCATCGGCCATCTCGACCACGGTGACGGCAAGACCAAGCGCGGACAGGCGGATGGCGGCGGCAAGCCCGCCCATCCCGGCCCCGATCACGACCGCCTTTTCTTTGCCCGCCATAAACGGCCCCTTATGCATTGTAAGTTTCAAATTACACCGTGATGTAAGTTTAAGTTTACACATTGCTGCACGAATGCCAAAGTGAATCGGACGGACCCAGCCGGAAAGGTGAAGCCATGCCGTTGGACCAACGCATCGACGATTCACTGGCCCGCGCTCTGGCGCTGGTGCAGGCGGCAGATGCGCCGCCGCTTCTGACCTCGGCCCTGCCCTATGCGGTCTTTCCCGGCGGGGCGCGCATCCGCCCGACCATTCTGCTGTCCGTGGCCCGCGCCTGCGGTGACGACAAACCCGAGGTGAGCGAGGCCGCCGCCGCGGCGCTGGAGCTGATCCATTGCGCCAGCCTTGCCCATGACGACCTACCTGCCTTTGACAATGCCGATCTGCGCCGGGGCAAGCCCAGCCTGCACCGGGCCTATAGCGAACCTTTGGCCGTTCTGGCGGGCGACAGTCTGATCGTTCTGGCCTTTCAGACCCTATCCGCCGTGGGCATGGTCGCGCCGGAACGGGTGATGGCGCTGATCACGACGCTTGCCACCCGCACCGGGGCGGCGCAAGGTATCTGCGCCGGGCAGGCCTGGGAATCCGAACCGCAAGTCGACCTGCGCGCCTATCATCGCGCCAAGACCGGGGCGCTGTTCATCGCCGCAACGCAGATGGGGGCGATCTCGGCAGGTCATGAGCCGGAGCCTTGGGAAGACCTCGGCACCCTGATCGGCGATGCGTTCCAGGTCGCGGATGACCTGAAGGACGCGCTTTCGCCCGCTGATCTGGCGGGCAAGCCGATGGGGCAGGATGCGGCGCTGGAGCGTCCTTCTGCCGTTCGGTCGATGGGAATCGAGGGCGCGCAGAAACATCTGAAGGACATCCTCTCGGGCGCCATCGCCTCGATCCCGCATTGCCCCGGCGAGGCGGACCTGGCAAAGATGGTGCTTGGCACGGCGCGGCGGTTGATGGACATCCCGACCGCCGCTGCCCGTGGCTGACATGATCGTCGCGGCCACCCCCGCGCCCCGCCGCACGCCGGGGCTGCTCACCCGGTTGGCGCTCTCGCGGCGTTTTCACGCCTTGGCCGAACGGCTGCCCTTCATCCGCGCCCATGCAAGGGCCGAAGGGCGGGCTCTGTTTGACATTGTCGGGGGCTTTGTCCAGTCACAAGCGCTGCTGGCGCTGGTCGAATTGCGCCTGTTGCACCGCCTGTCCGAATCATCATGGCCTCTGGCCGACCTTGCCCGTGCCGCCGATCTGCCCGAACCGCGCCTTGCCGTGCTGTTGCAGGCCGGGGCGGCGTTGCGGCTGGTCCGGCACAAGCGCGGTCTTTGGCATCTGACCCCGCGCGGCGCGGCCTTCCTGACCGTGCCGGGGCTCGAGGCGATGGTGCGCCATCACCCGGTCCTCTATCGCGACCTGTCCGACCCCGTGGCCTTTTTCAAGGGTGAGACCGCGCCGGAACTGGCAGGATTCTGGCCCTATGTCTTTGGCGCGCTGAAGGAACAGGATGCGGGGCTGGCCGCGCGCTATTCCGCGCTGATGGCTGACAGTCAGGGTCTGGTGGCCGAGGATACGTTGAAACAGGTCGATCTGTCCGATCGTCAGCATCTGATGGATGTGGGTGGCGGCACCGGGCGCTTCCTGTCCGCCGTCGCCGCGCGCTACCCCGCGCTGCGGCTGACGCTGTTCGACCTGCCGCAGGTCGTCGCCGGAGCTGATCCGCGCCTGTCGCGCCTGACCGTCGCGCCCGGCAGTTTCCGCGACGGGCCGCTGCCCGAAGGGCGCGATGCGATATCGCTTGTGCGTGTGCTTTACGATCATGCGGACGCGCAAGTTGACACATTGCTTGCAAAAACCTTCGCCGCGCTGCCTGCGGGCGGGCGTCTTGTGGTGTCGGAGCCGATGTCGGGCGGGGATCGCCCGGATCCGGCGACGGATGTGTATTTCGCGATTTACACCCTTGCCATGCAGACCGGGCGGACGCGATCGGCGGCGGACATCGCGCAACGCCTTGCGAAAGTTGGTTTTTCCGTTGATCCGCCGCGTGCGGCGCCGCGTCCCTTCATCACCTCGGTCGTGACGGCGCGTCGGGCGTGACCCGCGCGACAAGGGGCGCAACGCGCTTTTTTCAACTCTGTTCCCAAGAAAGTGTCTAATAAGTTTGACAGAACGGTGTGTAAGTCTAAACTTACACATAAGAGAATGGAGGCACTACCGACTCTGGTAGCGGCCCGAAACGGGGGAACGACGGTGCAGACGGCGGCAGTCATCATGTCGGGGGCAAAGAGCATCGCGCTGGGAACAGCCGCGTTGAAAGAGCCGTCCGTTGGCGATCTGGTCGTCGACATCCGCCATTCCGGCATCTCGACCGGGACGGAGAAACTCTTCTGGCTGGGCACCATGCCCGCCTTCCCCGGATCGGGCTATCCGCTGGTTCCCGGCTATGAAAGCTTTGGCGAGGTGGTCGAGGCCGCGCCCGAAACCGGCTTCCGTCCGGGTGAGATGGTCTTTGTTCCCGGTGCCAATTGCTTTCAGGGCGATGTGCGGGGTCTCTTCGGCGGTGCCGCCGCCCGGCTGGTGACGCCCGCCACCCGTGTTGCGCGTCTGGATGCCGGGGTGGGGGCGCAAGGGGCGCTGCTGGCCTTGGCCGCCACCGCCCGCCATGCCATCGCCGGTTTTGACTGCGCGCTGCCCGACCTGATCATCGGTCACGGCACGCTGGGCCGCCTGCTGGCTCGCCTGACGCTCGCCGCCGGGGCGCCCGCGCCCACGGTGTGGGAGGTGAACCCCGCCCGCCGCGCCGGAGCCGTGGGATACGAGGTGTTGGATCCCGACACCGACCCCCGCCGCGACTATCGCGCAATCTATGACGCCTCGGGGGCGCCGGGCCTTCTCGATACCCTGATCCCGCGCCTGCAAAAGGGTGGCGAGGTGGTGCTTTGCGGTTTCTACACCCAACCCGTCAATTTCGCCTTCGTCCCCGCCTTCATGAAGGAGATGCGTTTGCGCATCGCCGCCGAATGGCAGCCGTCGGACTTGACCGCGACGCGGGCGCTGATCGAATCCGGTGCCCTGTCGCTGGACGGGTTGATCACCCACCGCCGCCCCGGCGCGCAGGCGGCCGACGCCTATCAGACTGCCTTCGAAGACCCCGATTGCCTGAAAATGATCCTTGATTGGAGTGACGCCGCATGACCCTCGACGTGCCAAACCTCAAGGAGTTCGACGCCCGCCTGCGGGACGAGGCATCCGAAGACCCGTCGCTGGAAATCCCGATGGACCCGCCCTCGAAAAAGACCCAGATCATCGCGATCTACGGCAAGGGCGGCATCGGCAAATCCTTCACGCTGGCCAACCTCAGCCACATGATGGCCGAGATGGGCAAGCGTGTGCTGCTGATCGGCTGCGACCCGAAGTCCGACACCACCAGCCTGCTGTTCGGCGGCAAGGCCTGCCCCACGATCATTGAAACCTCCACCCGCAAGAAACTGGCGGGCGAAGAGGTCAAGATCGGCGATGTATGCTTCAAGCGCGGCGGCGTCTTCGCGATGGAACTGGGCGGGCCGGAGGTTGGTCGGGGCTGCGGGGGCAGGGGCATCATCCACGGCTTCGAACTCCTGGAAAAGCTGGGCTTCCACGATTGGGACTTCGACTATGTCCTTCTGGATTTCCTGGGTGACGTGGTCTGCGGCGGCTTTGGCCTGCCCATCGCGCGGGACATGGCGCAAAAGGTGATCGTCGTCGCCTCGAACGACCTGCAATCGCTTTATGTCGCGAACAACGTCTGCTCGGCGGTGGAATACTTCCGCAAGCTGGGCGGCAATGTGGGCGTCGCGGGCATGGTCATCAACAAGGATGACGGCACGGGCGAGGCTGCGGCTTTTGCCGATGCGGTGAAGATCCCGATCCTCGCCTCCATCCCCGCCGATGACGACCTCCGCCGCAAATCCGCGAATTATCAGATCGTTGGCACGCAGCAGACCCAATGGGGCGCGCTGTTCGAGGAACTGGCCGGAAACGTCGCCGACGCGCCGCCGCTGCGCCCGAAACCGCTGACGCAGGATGGGCTCTTGGGCCTGTTCGACGCCGAAACGACGGGGGCGGATTTCGTGCTGACCCCGGCGTCAGACGCCGACATGCGCGGCAAGGATGCGGCACCGGCAAAATCGCTTGAAGTGGTCTATGACAATGTTTGACCTGCATCTTCTTGAAAAGCTGGAAGAAGCCCTGCGCGCCCTCGCGGCGAAGGGTGGCAAGTGATGGCCAGCGAAATCCGCTATGACGCTGCGGGCGACACTCCGGTGACGGAGGGTATCGCCTCTGCCACTGATGCCGCACCCGTTGTGGCGGATGGCATGGGCTGCCATGCCGGCGCGTCCGAGATGGAGGCCGCCGCGCGTGCTGCCGGCAACTCGGATATCCTCGATCGCTACGCCGCCGATTATCCGCAAGGCCCGCATGACAAGCCGCAAAGCATGTGCCCGGCCTTTGGCTCGCTGCGCGTGGGCCTCAGGATGCGGCGGGTGGCCACCGTGCTGTCGGGATCGGCCTGCTGTGTCTATGGCCTAACCTTCGTGTCGCATTTCTACGGTGCGCGGCGGTCGGTCGGCTATGTGCCCTTCAATTCCGAAACCCTTGTCACCGGCAAGCTGTTCGAAGACATCCGCGACGCGGTGCATGAACTGGCCGACCCCGACCGTTATGACGCCGTGGTGGTGACCAATCTCTGCGTGCCCACGGCATCGGGTGTGCCGCTGAAGCTTTTGCCCAGCGAAATCAACGGTGTGCGCATCGTCGGCATCGACGTGCCGGGCTTTGGTGTCCCCACCCATGCCGAGGCGAAGGATGTCCTTGCCGGGGCCATGCTGAAATTCGCGCGGGCCGAGGCCGAGGCCGGTCCCGTCGCCTCTCCGGCGCAGGGGCGTTCTGACCGGCCGACCGTCGCGCTGCTGGGCGAGATGTTCCCGGCCGACCCTATGATGATCGGCGCGATGCTGGCGCCCATGGGTCTGGCCGCCGGTCCGGTGGTTCCCTGCCGCGAATGGCGCGAGCTTTACGCAGCCCTTGATTGCGGCGTCGCCGCCGCCATCCACCCCTTTTACACCGCCACGATCCGCGAGTTCCAGGCGGCGGGACGGGCCATCGTCGGTTCCGCCCCCGTGGGCCATGACGGCACGATGGAGTGGTTGGCCGCCATCGGCGCGGCCTATGGCGTGGATGCCGCCCGCATCGCGGCCGCGCAGAACGCCTTTGGCGGCGCGATCAAGGGGGCCTTGGCCGCCAACCCGATCAAGGGGCGGATCACCCTGTCGGGCTATGAGGGGTCCGAACTCCTCGTCGCGCGCCTGCTGATCGAATCCGGCGCGGACGTGCCTTACGTCGGCACCGCCTGCGGCAAGACCGACTGGAGCGCGGCCGACCGCGACTGGCTGGAAGCGCGCGGCGTGACGGTGAAATACCGCGCCAGCCTTGAGGATGACCTTGCCGCCATGGCGGCCTTTGCCCCGGACCTTGCCATCGGGACGACTCCGGTGGTGCAAAAGGCCAAACAGGCGGGCATCCCGTCGCTTTACTTCACCAACCTGATTTCGGCCCGTCCGTTGATGGGTCCGGCCGGGGC
>JALQUQ010000200.1 GCA_023263735.1 Paracoccaceae bacterium
CCTTGAAGTTCGTTGCGCGGTCCAATAATCTTGCGAACCTTCCCGGTGTTGACGCCAAACTCCATGGTACCCTTGGCCGTCTATTCCATGCTTCTAATTGAGGCAAACATTAACCAGGGAGTAATCCATGAAACTTAAATCAATCCTAGCAACCTCAGTTGCTGCAATTGCGATGAGCACCGCTGCTATCGCTGCCGACGTAAAAGTTGTTTTCGTCTTCGTTGGCCCAGTGGGTGACGGCGGCTGGACTTACGAGCACAACCAGGGTCGTCTTGCTGTAGAGAAGAAGTTTGGTGACAAAGTTGAGACTATCTACCAGGAGAGCGTACCTGAAGGTGCAGATGCTGAGCGTGTAATGACACAGATGGCGCTACAGGGTGCTGATCTTATCTTCACTACCTCTTTCGGTTACATGGATCCAACCCTTAACGTTGCTAAGAAATTCCCTAAAGTGAAGTTCGAGCACGCTACAGGCTACAAGCGCGCTGAAAGGCCACTTCACCCCTGAAAAGCACATCGGGTTCGAGGCTGCTGCCTGGTACTGGCACTTTGTTGACGTGGTCTGGCTGTTCCTCTTTGCCGCCGTCTATGTTTGGGGCGGCCAATAAGACCGGGGCCGCGCCTCACGTCTTTTCCCATGGTTGAAACGGGCGCGGGCCAATGGTCCGCGCCTTTCCTTTGAGGTACGAATGTTCCGCCGACTGTTCTTTCCGATCTTGTTGGGGATTGCGGGCACCGCTGTCCTGATGTCGCTTGGGTTCTGGCAATTGCATCGGCTGGAGTGGAAAGAGACCATTCTGGCCGATATCGACCGCCGTGTTCATGCCGAACCGGTGGACCTGCCCGCAAACCCGATTGAGAAGGACGACAAATACCTTGCCGTCAAGGCGACGGGAACCTTTACCGGGCAATCCATCGACGTGCTGGTCAGCCGCAAGGAGCAGGGCGCCGGGTTTCGCGTGGTCGAGGCCTTTGAAACCGCCGGGCGCCGCATTCTGGTGGACCGGGGCTTTGTGACCGATGACCACCGTGCAGACCCGCGCCCTTCGCCCACGATGGAGGTGGTGGGCAACCTGCATTGGCCGCAAGAGGTTGACCAGTTCACCCCCGCGCCTGATCCGCAGACCGGGATGTGGTTTGCCCGCGATTTGCCGGAAATGGCCAAGGCGCTTGGGACCGAGCCGATCCTGATTGTGGCGCGCGCGCCGACCTCGGATCAGATCGAGCCGATGCCGGTGGACAATTCGGGCATTCCCAACGATCACTTGGGGTATGCCATTCAGTGGTTTGGCCTCGCCTTTGTCTGGTTGGGGATGACAGCTTATCTTCTGTGGCGTATCAACCGCCGAACGTTCTAAGGGCGAGAGTCGAATGAAATATGTATCCACCCGCGGCGCGGCCCCCGTGCTGAGCTTTGGCGAAGCGATGATGACAGGCCTTGCCCGTGATGGCGGTCTGTATGTGCCCGAGACGGTTCCGGTCTTTTCGGCCGAAGAGATCGCCGATCTGGCGGGCAAAAGCTATGAAGAGATCGCCTTTCGGATCATGCGCCCCTTTATGGGCGACACCTTTTCGGATGACGAATTCAAGGGCCTGATCGCCAAGGCCTATGCCGGTTTTGGCCATGCGGCGCGCGCGCCCTTGGTTCAACTGGGGCCGAACCATTTCCTGCTGGAGCTGTTCCACGGCCCGACGCTGGCGTTCAAAGACTTTGCCATGCAGTTGATCGGCCAGATGATGCAGGCCGCCTTGGCCAAGTCGGGTCAGCGCATCACCATCGTCGGTGCCACCTCGGGCGATACCGGCTCCGCAGCGATCGAGGCGTTCCGCGGGCTTGCGAATGTGGATGTCTTTATCCTGTTCCCGCATGGCCGGGTGTCTGACGTGCAGCGCCGTCAGATGACCACGCCCAGCGAAGACAACGTGCATGCCTTGGCGGTGGACGGCGACTTTGACGACTGTCAGGCGCAGGTCAAGAACATGTTCAACGATTTCGACTTCCGCGATGGCGTGGGGCTGGCCGGGGTCAATTCGATCAACTGGGCGCGGGTGTTGGCGCAGGTCGTCTATTACTTCTCCAGCGCGGTCAGCCTTGGCGCTCCGCATCGGAAGGTTTCTTTCACGGTCCCGACGGGCAATTTTGGCGATATCTTCGCCGGGTATATCGCGCGCTCCATGGGCTTGCCGATTGACCAACTGGTCATTGCCACCAACCAGAATGACATTTTGCATCGCGCGCTCAGCACGGGCGAGTATCGCACCAACGGCGTGACGCCGTCGATCAGCCCGTCGATGGACATTCAGGTGTCGTCGAACTTTGAACGGGTTCTGTTCGATGCCTATGGGCGTGACGGCGCGGCGGTGGCGGCGTTGATGGATGAATTGAAAACCGGCGGCGGGTTCAAGATCAGCCAAGGCGCGCTGCAGTCTTTGCGGGCCATGTTCGGGTCGGGTCGTTGTTCCGAAGACGAAACCCGCGCCACGATCAAATCCTGCTATGCCGCAACGACCGAGGTTTTGTGCCCGCACAGCGCCGTGGGCGTCAAGGTGGCCGAAGAGAATCTGGGCGCAGTGCCCATGATCACGCTGGCAACCGCCCATCCGGCCAAATTCCCCGACGCGGTCGAGCAAGCCACGGGCCTGCGCCCCGGCCTTCCGCCCCGGATGGCCGATCTGTTTGACCGGGCCGAGCGGGTGACGCGCGTTCCGAACGATTTGAAAGCGCTGCAAGCGCTGATCCGCGAAAGGAGAAGGTCTTGAGCCTTCAGATCACCACGCTGACCAACGGACTGAAAGTCGTGACCGAAAACATGCCGGGCCTTGGCTCGGCCTCGGTCGGGCTGTGGGTGCAGGCGGGCGGGCGGCACGAACGTGTCGAACAGAATGGCATCGCGCATTTTCTGGAACATATGGCGTTCAAGGGCACGGTGCGGCGCACGGCCTTGCAGATTGCCGAACAGATCGAGGATGTGGGCGGCTATATCAACGCCTACACCTCCAAGGAAATGACGGCCTATTATGCGCGTTGCCTGTCGGGTGACGTGCCGCTGGCCCTGGACGTGATTTCCGACATCGTGTTGAACCCGATCTTTGACGGCAAGGAAATCGAAACCGAACGCCATGTGATCCTGCAGGAAATCGGGCAGGCGCTGGATACCCCGGACGATATCATCTTTGATTGGTTGCAAGAAGTCAGCTACCCCGATCAGCCCTTTGGTCGCACGATCCTTGGCCCGGCCGAGCGGGTGGGGGCCTTTGGCCGCGAAGACCTGCAGACCTTTGTCGCCGAACATTATGGCCCGGATCGCATGATCCTGTCGGCTGCGGGCGGCGTGGATCATGACGCCATCGTGCGGCAGGCCGAGGATATTTTCGGGGCCTTGGCCGCGCGGGGGGACAACGGGGTTGAACCCGCCGCCTTTCGGGGCGGGGAACGGCGCGTGGTCAAAAAGCTGGAGCAGGTGCATTTTGCGATGGCACTGGAATCGCCCGGCTATCGCCACCCGGATGTCTATACCGCGCAGGTTTATGCCATGGCGATGGGCGGCGGCATGTCGAGCCGTCTGTTCCAGAAAGTGCGCGAAGAGCGCGGGCTTTGCTATTCGATCTTTGCCCAGTCTGCGGCCTATGAAGACACCGGATCGATCACGATCTATGCCGGCACCTCCAAAGAGGAGATCGGCGATCTGACGGGCCTGACCATCGACGAATTGAAGCGCGCCGCTGACGACATGAGCGAGGCCGAAGTGGCCCGCGCCCGTGCGCAGTTGAAGGCGGGTTTGTTGATGGGGCTGGAAAGCCCGTCCAATCGGGCCGAACGCAATGCGCGCCTTTTGGCGATCTGGGGGCGAGTTCCCGATGCAACCGAGGCCGTGGCCCGGATCGATGAGGTCACGACCGACGCCATTCGCCGGTATGCGGGTGGGCTGACGGGGGCGACGGCGTCGCTTGCGCTTTATGGTCCGGTGGCCAAGGCCCCCGGTCTTGCCAAGATTCTGGATCGTTTGGCCGCCTGATGTTGAACTTTCGCCGTCGCCCGAAACTGGAGACCGAGCGGATGACGCTGCGGCTTCCCGTTCATGGGGATTGGCGGTCTTGGGCGGAACTGCGCGATGAAAGCGCGGCCTTTCTGCATCCGTGGGAGCCGACCTGGGCCGCCGATCATCTGACGCGCAAGGCCTTTACCAACCGGGTCTATTGGGCGCAGCGGGCCGAATTGCAGGGCACGGCCTTGCCGTTCTTCATGTTCCGGCGCGAGGATCAACGCATTGTCGGGGCGATCACGCTGGACAATATCCGGCGCGGCCCGGCGCAATCGGGCACGATCGGTTATTGGGTCGGTCAACGCTATGCCCGTCAGGGATACATGCGCGAGGCGATCTCGGCGGTTGTGCATTACGCCTTTACCCAGATGGACCTTTCCCGGATCGAGGCCGCCTGCCTGCCGGAAAACGTGGCCAGCCGCGGGGTGCTGGAGCGGTCAGGCTTCAAATTCGAGGGCGTGGCGCAAAGCTATCTGCAAATCAACGGGCGGTGGCGGAACCATGTGCTTTATGCCTCGTTACGCCATGATCGACGGGGGCGGACCGACATCGGATGACGCGCTATGCCATCCTGTTGCGGGGGGTGAATGTGTCGGGCAAGAACCGGCTGCCGATGGCCGATTTTCGCACCATGCTGGCCGAGATGGGCTATGAAAAGCCGGTAACCTATATCCAAAGCGGGAATGCGGTCGTTGACAGCGACGATCCGGCCGCGCGCGTGGCCGAAGGGGTCGGGCAGGGGATCGCGGCGCGGTTCGGCTTTTCAACGCCGGTGCTGGTGATGACCCTTGACCAGATGCAAGCCGTCTTGACGGGCCATCGTTTTGCCGATGCCGCCGAAAACCGGGTTCATGCGTTTTTTCTGCAGGGCGCGCAGCCGGGGCTGACCGACAGGGCCTTGGCCGCCCATGCTGCAGCGGGCGAGGAGTGGCAGCTTTTGCCCGATGCGCTGATGCTTCATACGCCCGATGGCATAGGCACATCAAAGTTGGCCGACAGATTGCCCCGCATGATCGCAGGGCCCACGACAGCGCGCAACCTGCGCAGTCTGCGGGCCATTGTCGGGCTGATGCGGGCCTAGCTGTCGACGACCGAAAAGGTTGCGGTCAATGCCAGCCAGCCGTTGCCCTTGGCCGCAAGCACGGCCGTCAAAAGCGCGCCGACCCGGGGAATTTCATTGCCCGCCTCATCGCGCAATCCGGCAACCACATAGCGCTGATGCAGGATCGACGCGCCCGGGCCGATGGGGCGGATCTTGGTCTTGCCCGACACCAGCTTGGCAGTCC
>JALQUQ010000201.1 GCA_023263735.1 Paracoccaceae bacterium
GCAGTTGGCCGAAGCCTTGGGCGATCTGTCGGGCTTTGACCAAACCTTCCCCGCGGGGAAGGTTTCCCTGCCCAAGGCCTTTGCCGACATCCGCTTTCTGATGACCCGGTACGAGCCGGGCAACGATTTGCACCGTGCGATGTTTGAAGCCTTTAAAAAGGTTTTCGGTGATCATGTGGCGGAAAGCCCGATCGAGATGACGCGGGCGGTTGAACAGTCGGGGCGGTTCCTGTCGTCGGTCTATGAAATCGATTACCGCGAGATGACGCGCGAAACATGGCGGCGGGCGCGGGCCAGCTTTGACAAGGCCTATGAGGAATTCCGCGCCAGCATTCTGGACGCATGGACCAAGATCTAACAGAGGGGCAAGGCAGATGAAAAAGCGCCGTATGTTTGACATCACGCTGCCGGACGATCCGGCCGAGGCTCTGCCCGAAACCTTCCCCGCGGGGAAGGTCGAGCCGCGCCGGGGCCCGATGGCCAGCGCCATTGCCGAAACGGTCGAAACGGTGCGCGAGCGCGCCGAGATCGAGGCGCAGATCCGGGCCGAGAATGACGCGCTGGCCCATGAACACATGCGGCTGCGCAAGCTGGGTCTGGTGGTCGATCTGGTGCCGCTGGACGTGATCGACCAATACAAACTGGTGCGCGACCGCAAGGTCGGGGTGGATATCGAGTTGCGCGATCTGTGCGCCTCGATCCGCGAACTGGGCCTGTCCAATCCGATCCGGCTTGAGGCGCGCGACGATGGCCGCTTTGAACTGGTGCAGGGGTTCCGCCGTCTGTCGGCCTATCGCGCGCTGCTGGAGGAAACCGGCGATGCGGCGGCTTGGGGGGCGATCCCGGCGGTGGTGACCGCGCCGGGCGAGGGGCTGGAAAACCTGTATCGCCAGATGGTCGATGAAAATCTGGTGCGCAAGGACATCTCGTTCGCCGAGATGGCGCAACTGGCGCTGGACTATGCCCGCGATCCGCAGACCGAAGAGCGCGACCCCGAAAAGGCCGTGGCGCAACTGTTCAAATCGGCGGGCTATCAAAAGCGCAGCTATATTCGTGGCTTTATTCCCGTGGTCGAACGGTTGGGCGCGCATCTGCGCTATGCCGAGGAAATCCCCCGCGCGCTTGGCCTGACGCTGGCCAAGCGGTTGGAAGAGGATGAAAGCTTTGTGCCCATGGTGCGCGAGGCGTTCCGCGATTGGGATGGGCGGTCGGTGGCCGATGAAATCGCCACGCTGCGGCGGTTGGTCGGGCAGGGCGAAGACGAGGCGGCCCCCCCCACGGCCCCGGCGGCCGGTCAGGCACCAAAGGCGGTCAAGCCAGCCAAGGCCAAGACCAGCTTTCAATTCGACCGGACCGAGGGGCGCGGCAAATGCGTGGCGGCGGCGGGCAAGCTGGAAATCGTTCTGGACCGCGACTTTTCCACCATCGACCGGCGCAAGCTGGAACAGGCGGTTCGCGCGATGCTGGATCAGTTGGACCGCTGAAATCTTCCCCGCGGGGAAGGTTTTCAAATGAACGGGCGGCAGGGTTCCATCAACCCGCCGCCCGTTTTCATGCGCGCCCATGGGGGGCGGCGTCACTCCAGCACATAAACCCCGATATCGACCCCCATCGATCTGGGGCGGATCGCACAGACAAACAGGCGGTCATTCATCCAGCCATGCGGCCCGTGGGGGGCGTCAAAGACCGGGGCACCGCGCATGTAAAACGCCTCGGGCGGCAGGGCTTCGCCTTGGCGCACCTTGGCCAAGGCCTCGGGCGTGGAAATCCGCAGGCCCGTGTTGACCACATAGATCAGGGTGCCGTCTTCGGCCTCGATCGTGTAATGCGCCTCGATCCGGGTCATGCCATCGGGGCGGATCAGCGCCCAATCCGACCCGCCGGGCAAGATGCGCCCCGACAGGCGCGGCCCGCTGACGATGCCGCCGGTGATGGGAATGTGCAGCCTTTGGCCCGAAAGACCGGGGCCTGCCGACCGGGGCGGGGCGATCTCGGCCTCGATCCGAAAGGCAAAGGAGAGGCCGGGCAGGGTGGGCGCGCCCGTCACGAAACCGGCCCCCGGTTGGCCAGCCACGCGGCCATGCGCTCCAGCGCCGCCATGCTGGCCGGGCAATAGTCCATCGCCCGCAAATAGCCGTGAATGAGGCCCGGCCCCCGGTCAAGGCTGACCTCGACGCCCGCAGTGGTCAGGCAATCGGCATAGGCCAGACCGCTGTCGCGCAGCGGGTCATGTTCGGCCACGGCGATAAAGGCGGGGGCCAGCCCGGAATGATCGTCCGCGACCAATGGGGCAACGCGCGGGTCTGATGACAAAAGGCGGGTGTCGGGCGAATAGGCGCGATTGACGCCCTCCATCCCCTTGACCGCGATGATCGGGCCATCGGGGTTTTCGCGGTAAGAGGGGCGGCTGCCGTCAAAATCGCAGGCGGGATAGATCAAGAGCTGCCCGGCAAAGGCCATCTGCCCCCGCAGGTTCAACGCGACCGCCGCCGCCAGATTGCCGCCTGCGCTGTCGCCGCCAATGCTGATGCGATTGGGGTCGACCCGCAGGCCCGGGGCCGCCTGATGCAGCCACAGCGCCACCGCGCGCACCTGATCAAAGGCCGCCGGAAAGGGGCGCTCCGGGGCCAGCGCATAATCGACGCTGACCACGACATGCCCGGCCCAATCGGCCAGCCGCGCGGTGATATCCCAATGGGTTTCGGGGCTGCCCTGCATCCACGCCCCGCCATGCATATAGATCAGCGCCGGATGTGGACCCGCACCGGCGGGGCGAAACACGCGCACCCGCACGGGACCTGCGGGGCTGTCGATCGTGTGCTCTTCGTCACAAGTCACGCCCTCGGGGGTGGGCAGGCGCATTTCGCGGGCGATTTCTTCAAAGGCTGCACGGCGCGCGGCAGCATCCGCCCCCGCTGGCACCCGCGCCCATTTTTGGGCCCATGTGTCCAGAAAGGGGGTCAGGGTCGGGTCGATCATGGGGTTTTCCTCACACTTGCCAGAACCATCGCCGCAACGTCGTCTCGCAAACGGCGTTGGGCGGTCTCGGAAAAAAGCGTCGTGCCAAAGAGCGCCGAAAAGGTCGGTCGGTTGGACACGTTGAAAAAGGACAGGGCCGAAATCTTCCAGTGCAGGGCGACAGGGTCAAGCCCGTGGCAGAAGTCTCCGGTCTCTTCGCCGCGGCGGATGATGGCGGCAAGGCGGTCGATGGCGGCGGTGTTGACCCGCCGGATCACGTCGGATTTTTGCAGGTAATCGGCCTGATGCACGTTTTCGATCATGACCAGCCGGATGAAATCGGGGTGCGCGCGGTGGTGGTCAAAGGTAAAGGTGACCAGCCGCGACAGCGCCTCGGTCGGGGGCAGGCCGTCAAGATCAAGGCTCGCCTCCCCCTCACGGACCTTGGCATAGGCGGCTTCGAGGACGCGGGCGTAAAGCCCCTCTTTATCGCCGAAGTAGTAGTAGATCATCCGCTTGGACGTTCGGGTTCGGGCCGCGATTTCGTCGATTCGTGTGCCGGATAACCCGTGTTCGGCAAAGACCATTGTGGCGATTTCGAGGATATTTGCCTGCACGCCTGCTGGGTCCTGTTTCCAGCCGCCCTTTGCATTTTCGTTTTCTGGCAATGGGTTATCCATTGATCCCCTCCTCGAGACTGGCGATTTCTACCATGATGCAAATGTACTGGCTAGTTAAAAGACTTGACACAATTAACCGTCACGAACATTTTGCCAGTTAGCGAGCCGCCGAGGGGGGGGAGCGCCGAAGGGGGAGGATTGCCAGTGCATCACGCACCGGAAACGTTGCCGACCACGGGTCAGCGCGCGCTGCGGGCTGGGCTGATCGGGCAGGGAATCCAGAAATCGCGCACCCCGGCCATGCATCGGGCCGAAGGGGCGGCGCAGGGGCTGGCGCTGAGCTATGACCTGATCGACATTGACCGGATGATGCCGGTGCCGCCGCTGTCGCAGATGCTGGACACGGCCGAGGCGCAGGGTTTTGCCGGGCTGAACATCACCTATCCCTTCAAGAAAGAGGTGATCGGGCTGCTGGATGAGCTGTCCGAGAATGCCCGCAAGATGGGTGCGGTGAACACGGTCGTTTTTCGCGATGGCAAACGGTTTGGCCATAACACCGACTTCTGGGGCTTTGCCGAAGGTTTGCGGCGCGGATTGCCGGGGGCCGATCTGTCGGAGGTGCTGCTGTTGGGCGCTGGCGGGGCCGGTGGGGCGGTGGCCCATGCGCTGGCGGGTGCGGGTGCGGGAAAGATCCTGATTGCGGATCAGAACCTGCGCGCGGCCATCGCCTTGGCCAAGGATATCGCGGCCTATGGTACGCGGGCCGAGGTGGTGTCTGACATGGCCGAAGCGGCCCGGCGCGCCAAGGGGATCGTCAATGCCACGCCGATGGGCATGGCCAAATTGCCCGGCACCGCGATCGACCCCGCGCTGTTGAACCCTGACCATTGGGTTTGCGACATCGTTTATTTCCCGCTGGAAACCGCGCTGTTGGCCGCGGCCCGGATGCGGGGGTGCCGCACGCTGAACGGGTCGGGGATGGCGGTGTTTCAGGCCGTGCGCGCCTTTGAACTTTTTACCGGACTTGCCGCCGACCCCGCGCGGATGCGGGCGACGTTTGAGTCTTTCACCGAAACCCCCGCCTGACCGGCGGGACCAAGAAACGCATCAGGGAGGAACCACAATGCGCTTTAACACTTCGATCCTGGCCCTTGCTTCGGGCCTTGCCATGACCACCGCCGCCGTCGCGCAAGAGCCGGTGACGCTGCTTTATTCCGATACCGTGGCCGAAACCGATATCCGGTCGCAGCTTTTGAAATCGAGCTTTGGCGACTGCCTTGGCGATGGTTTCGTGTTCGAGCCGCACCACGGCGCGACGCTGTTTGAACAGGGCACCGAATTGACCGCGATGCAGCGCGGCAATCTGGACATGGCCAACCTTGCCATTTTCGACTTCCAGAATCAGGCCCCTTCGACCGCGATCCTTGGCACGCCGTTCCTGTTCCGCGACTATGCCCATATGCGCGCCGTTTATGATGGCGTCAAGATCCTTGCCTATCCCTATATCGGGGCGCGGCACCTGGGCTATAAGGGCGACGCCCGCAAGATGACCCCGGCCGATTTGCAGGGCATGGTTCTGCGGATGCCGGGCGGCGAGGGCTGGCAGTTTGTCGGTCAGGCCATGGGGGCAACCCCGGTTCCGGTGCCCTTTACCGAGGTTTATACCGCGCTTCAGACCGGGCAGATCGAAGGGCAGGACAACGGCTTCCCGGCGATCCGGTCGAT
>JALQUQ010000202.1 GCA_023263735.1 Paracoccaceae bacterium
GGTCTGGGCGTCGTGCCGATCGTGAATGAAAACGACACCGTCGCCACCGATGAAATCCGCTTTGGCGACAATGATCGGCTGGCCGCACAAATCGCGGTGACGGTCGGGGCCGATCAGCTTTTGTTGCTGTCGGATGTGGATGGGTTCTATTCGGCCAATCCGAAAGAAGACCCCACCGCCCAACGCTTTGATCTGGTCGAACGCATCACCCCCGAGATCGAGGCGATGGCGGGCGATCCCATCTCTGGCCTGTCGAAGGGCGGGATGAAGACCAAGCTTCTGGCGGCGAAGACCGCTGTTGCGGGGGGCTGCGCCATGGCCATCATGGAAGGCAGCGTGCTTCGCCCGCTGAAAGCCTTGGCAGAAGGCGCAAACCGCACCTGGTTCGTGGCGCAGGGCGACCCACAGGTCGCGCGCAAACGCTGGATCAATGCGATGAAACCCAAGGGCGAGGTTCAACTGGATGCCGGCGCGGTCAAGGCGCTGGCGGCGGGCAAAAGCCTGTTGCCCGCGGGCGTGACCAAGATCAGCGGAACCTTTGGCCGGGGCGAGCCGGTGGCGATCCTGTCACCCGAAGGCGTGGTTCTTGGCAAGGGCCTCGTGCGCTACACCTCGACCGAGGCGCGGGCGATCGCCGGTCACAAATCGGCGGAAATCGAAGGAATTCTGGGCTATCAGGGCCGCGCCGCCCTGATCCACCGGGACGATATGGTGATTTGACGGGCAAATTCCTTGACCAAGGAATTTGCAAGAATTTTGCAAAATTCTTGCTTTGCGCAAGAAACGGAGGCTGCGATGGACGGGCAATTTCAGGACATGATGGGCGAGATCGGGGCCAAGGCCCGCGCCGCCGCTGCTGAACTGGCTTTCGCTTCGCCAGAGCGCAAACATGCGGCCCTGATCGGCGCGGCCGAGGCCGTCTGGCGCCGTCGGCAAGAGATCATGGATGAAAACACCCTTGATCTGGCCTATGGCCGCGACAAGGGGCTTTCGCCGTCGATGATGGACCGACTGACGCTGGATGAACACCGCATCCGTGGCATCGTCGATGGATTGCGCGCCATTGCCGCGCAGGTCGATCCGGTCGGGCGCGTTCTTGCCGAATGGGACCGCCCGAATGGTCTTCATATCCAGCGGGTGGCGACCCCTCTGGGTGTGGTGGGGGTGATCTACGAATCCCGCCCCAATGTCACGGCCGATGCCGGGGCGCTTTGCCTCAAGGCGGGCAATGCGGTGATCTTGCGCGGCGGCAGTGAAAGCTTTCACAGCTCCAGCCTGATTCATGCCTGCATGGTCGAAGGTCTGATCTCGGCCGGTCTGCCCGCCGCCGCCATCCAGTTGATCCCGACCCGGGATCGCGAAATGGTGGCCGAGATGTTGCGCGCCACCGATTATATCGATGTGATCGTGCCGCGCGGGGGCAAGGGCCTTGTCGGTCTGGTTCAGCGCGAAGCCCGCGTGCCGGTCTTTGCCCATCTGGAAGGCATTTGCCACGTCTATGCCGATCGCGATGCCGATCTGGAAAAGGCGCGCCGGGTGGTGCTGAACGCCAAGACCCGCCGCACCGGGATTTGCGGTGCGGCCGAATGTCTGCTGATTGACCGCGCGTTTTACGCCCAACACGGCGCGGTTTTGATCGAGGATCTGGTCAAGGCCGGGGTCGAGGTGCGCACCGAAGGCGAGTTGCTGCAGGTCCCCGGCACCGTTCCGGCCAAGCCCGAGGATTTCGGCCATGAATTCCTTGATATGATCATCGCGGCCAAACTGGTTGACGGGGTGGATGCGGCGATTGCCCACATCCGCCGCTATGGATCGAGCCACACCGAAAGCATCCTGACCGAAAACGATGCCACCGCCGCACGTTTTTTCCAGCGCCTCGACAGTGCGATCCTGATGCGCAACGCCTCGACCCAATTTGCCGATGGCGGCGAATTCGGTATGGGCGCCGAAATCGGCATCGCAACCGGCAAAATGCACGCGCGGGGGCCGGTGGGGGCCGAACAATTGACCAGCTTCAAATATCTGGTCACCGGCGACGGCACCTGCCGCAGCTAAACCAAAGGCGGCCCAAGGGCCGCCTTCTTCTCGTCACGCGTCGCGCGCGGCGATCCAGTCATGCGCCGGATCATTCTTGAACCGCCATTTGCGCAGCGGCCCGGCCATGACGTTCAGGTAATAGAGCTCATAGCCATAGGGCGCCCCACAGGGATGATGGCCCTTGGGCACCAGAACCACATCGTGGTTGGCCACCGCCATGGTTTCATCCAACGACCCATCCTCGGTATAGACCCTCTGGATGCCAAAGCCCTGCGCCGGATTGAGCCGGTGGTAATAGGTCTCCTCCAGATAGGTCATGTTGGGGAAATCGTCCTCGTCATGCCGATGCGAGGGATAGGAGGACCAATGCCCCGCCGGGGTATAAACCTCGGTCACCAAAAGACTGTCGGCCACATCCCGCATCTCCATCGCGATATTGTTCACATAGCGCGTGTTGGTCCCCTTGCCCCGCGGGGTCAATTCGATCCCCATCGGCCCGATCTGCGCCGCCTCATGCCCCCCTTGGCCCGGCGCCAGACAGACCGCCAGCGTCAGATCGGTGGTGGCCGTCACCGACCAGTCCGATCCATCCGGCAGATAAACGGCATGGGGGGGCGTCTTTTCAAACACATCCATCCGCTCCCCCAAAACCCCCCAGTCGCGCCCCGCGCCGGTCAAATGCCCCTTGCCCTCGACATAGACGATGATCGCTTCCCGATCGCCCAGGGCGCCAGTGGCGCTCTCCCCGGCCTTCAGCCGGTAAAGCTGAAACCCGACATAGCCCCAGCCCGCGCTCTCCGGCGTCACGTCATGAACCTTGCCGTGCTCCCCCGCCGGCTTCAAAAGCAGATCACCCATCGTTCCATCCCTTTATCTTGGTTCAAATATCCTCGGGGGGATGGGGTTTTGGCGCAGCCGAAACCCCTTGGGGGGCAGACAGCCCCCCACCGCCTCCCACAGCGATCAGATCAGACCCGCGTCGCGCGACAGACGCTTCAGCGTGGCCAGACCCAGCGTCTGATAGAGCAGCGGATTGCGCACCGACGGATCCTGCTCGGCTTCGATCACGATCCAACCGTCATACCCCGCCCCCGCCAAAAGGTTCAAGAGCGGGGCGAAATCCACGCCGCCTTCCTGATCGCCCGGCACGGTAAAGGCCCCGCCGACCACGCCTTGCAGGAAACTCCACCCCTCGGTGCGCACTTTTGCGGTGATCGCGGGGCGGATGTTCTTGGCGTGGAAATGGCGCACACGGGCGACATGCCGCGACAGAACCGCCACCGGATCGCCACCACCAAAGGCGCAATGCCCGGCATCGAACAACAGATGCAGATGCGGGCCGGTGCCCTCCATCAGCGCATCGATCTCTTCCGGGCTTTCGATGATCGTGCCCATGTGGTGGTGATAGACCAAAGTCACCCCCTCGGATGCCAGATAGGCCGCGAAAGCCTCGATCTTCTGGCAGAAATCGGCCATCTCTCCGGCCGAAAGCCGCGGCCGGTCATTCACCGGTTTCGCCGCGCCGTGAATGGCATTCGAGGTTTCGCAAACGATCATCACCTTGCAATCGTTGTGCTTCAGCTTGGCCAGATGGTGCTGACAGGCCTTGATCTCATCCTCGACCGATTGCACCAAGAGGTTGGTCGAATACCAGCCCGAGATGAATTTCAGGCCATAGTCGGCCAGCAAAGCGCGCAGCGCCTCGGGCTCATCGGGCCAGCGGTGGCCGTTTTCGATGCCGTCAAAGCCGATCTGCCGACCCGCCTCGTCCAGAATGCGAGAGGTGGGAATATCGGCGCCGATGGTCTGGTCGTCGTCGTTGGCCCATGCAATGGGGTTGGTGCCAAAGCGGATCATGTGCGAACCTGGTCTTTCAGTTTGGTTTCATAATTGGAACGGGCGGCGGCCACCTCGGCGCGTGCCGAAACTTCGGGCACGGCCACATCCCACCAATGCCCGCCATGGCTGACATCGTGATAGGGGGTGGTGTCAATGACAATCACAAAGGGGCCCTTGATCGTATGGCGTTTGGCCAAGGCGGCCTCAAGCTCTCCAATCGATCCGACCTTGACGCTGGTGGCCCCCATGCTGCCCGCATGGGCGGCAAAGTCGATCTGCGGCTGCTGTTCAACGCGCGCATGGGCGTAGAGATTGTTGAACTCGGCCCCGCCGGTGCCCATTTGCAGCCGGTTGATACAGCCATAGCCCCGGTTGTCGGTGATCACCACGGTGAACGAAACCCCCAGCATCGCGGCGGTCGCCATTTCGCTGTTCAGCATCATATAGGTGCCGTCGCCCGCAAAGCAGATCACGTCGCGCTCGGGTTGGGCCATCTTGATGCCCATCGCGCCCGCGATTTCATAGCCCATGCAGCTAAAGCCGTATTCCATATGATACGACATCGGGCGCGAGGCTTTCCACAGCTTGTGCAATTCGCCCGGCATCGTGCCTGCCGCGCACATCACCACGGTATCCGCATGGGCGGCGCGTTGCACGGCCCCCACGACCTGTTGGTCGGTGGCCAGACCGTTCTGGTCGCCCGAGGGGGCGGCACAGGCCGGATCGACGGCGGCGAACCAATCGGATTTGAGCTTTGCCTCCGGGGCGGCAAAGGTCAGGCCCCCAAGCGCGTCGCCCACGGCCAACAGACCATCGCGCGCATCGGCGCAAAGCGGCTCGGCCCCGTGTTTCATCGCGTCATAGGCGCAGACGTTCAGGCTGACCAACTTGCGGCCCGGGTCCTTGAACAGCGCCCAAGAGCCGGTGGTGAAATCCTGAAACCGGGTGCCGACGCCCATGACCACATCTGCCGTCGCACAAACCGCATTGGCGCTGTCGGCCCCGGTCACGCCGATGGGGCCAAAGTTCAACGGATGATCCCACGGAAGGGCCGATTTCCCGGCCTGAGTTTCGACCACGGGGATCTGATGCGCCTCGGCAAAGGCGCGCAGGGTTTCGGTGGCAAAGGCGTAATGCACCCCACCGCCCGCGATGATCACCGGGCGCTTGGCGCCTTTGAGCAGGGCCGCAACGGTTTCCAGCTCTACCGGATCGGGCTGAACCCGGCGCAGACGCCAGACCTTTTCGGCGAAAAAGGCCTCGGGATAATCGAACGCCTCGGCCTGCACATCTTGGCAGAACGACAGCGTGACCGGGCCGCAATCGGCCGGGTCGGTCATGGTGCGCAGGGCGCGCGGCAGGGCGGTCA
>JALQUQ010000203.1 GCA_023263735.1 Paracoccaceae bacterium
GGGGCCGCTGACCAAGGAATTCGGGGCGCAAAAGCGCGTAACGGGGGCCGACCAACCGCTCGGCCATAGGGGGGAGCAGGCCATCATAATCCGCAGGAGCCCAGCCAAGGTTTTGATCCAAAAGAAGATTTGCCACGTGCGGCCGATCTGCCAGATCGTCGATCACCAGTAAACGCGTGCCCGGCGGCACGGCGGCGGCCTGCCATTTGGCGTCAAAAGCGTAGTGATCCAGCACAAGCCACTCTGCGTGCACCTTCTGTGCACCTTGCGTCTGCCTTGCGTCCAGACGCCAATCGACCCCGGCCCAGACCGCATGCGGGGGCGAATCAGCCCCGGGAACGAACCCTTTTTCGGGCGCGGGAAGCAGGGAAATTGTGAACCCCGCCTCTTTTATTTGCGGGGCCATGTGGCCGGGAAGATCGCGGCAGATGAAATGGCACTCATGCCCCGCCGCGCGCAGCGCCCGGGCCAAAGTCAGGCATCGCATCACATGACCAGAGCCGATCTGTAACGAGGCGTCACAGCGAAAGGCAAAGCGCATGGGCCTAGCCCCCGATCAGGGCAAACAGGGCCTCGGCCCGGGTCCAATCTTCGGGCGTGTCGATGTCTTGCACCCGGTGGCGCGGCAGGGGCACGCCTTTGGCCCCCTTGCCAAAGACCGGCAGGCCCGCCGTCCATGTCGCGGCGCGGGCCCAATAGAACTGGCCAGCGTCGTGCCACGCCTCTTCCAGATCCTGACTGCGGGTCAGCATATGTTCGGGCTGCATCATTTCCACCTGACCCTGCGCATCGCGGCGCAGGGCGCGCTGGATCGGAAAGGGAAAGCTGGTGACGCTCATCACATATTCGGGGCCATCGAGCAGCGCGAAACCGGCCCGCAGATCATTGGGCCGCACCAAGGGCGCGGTGGCATAAAGGCAGCAAACCCGCGTTTCGGGCGACAGGGCCAAGGCGGTGACCGCATGGGCGATCACGGGCACGGTGGGGGTGTAATCATCGGCCAAGGCCACGGGCCGCAGGAAGGGGATTTCCGCCCCCTCTTTCAGCGCGGTTTCCGCGATTTCCAGATCATCGGTCGAAACGACGATGCGGTCGAACAGCCCCGTTTCCTTGGCGGCCTTGATCGACCAGCCGATCATCGGGCGGCCATGAAAGGGCGCGATGTTCTTGCGCGGGATTCGCTTTGACCCGCCACGGGCCGGGATGATGCAGACCGACATCAGAGGAGGCGCGTCAGGGCGGCGACGACCTGATCCTGCGCCGCATCGGTCAGGCCGAAATAGAGCGGGATCGAGAGGGCGCGGGCGTAATAGGATTCGGCCTGCGGGAACATGCCCGGCGCAAAGCCCATGGCGCGGTAATAGGGCTGGGTATGCACCGGGATGTAATGCAGGTTCACCCCGATGCCCGCCTGCCGCAGGGCTTCGAACAGGGTGCGGTGGCGGGCCGGGTCCACCTGAATGACATAGAGGTGCCAGCTTGACGCGGTGTCGGCGGCCTGTTTCGGCAGGGTCAGCGGCAGAGCGGCCAAGAGGCGATCATAGCGGGCGGCCAGTTCGGCCCGCCGCGCGACCATGGCGGCCAGACGATCCATCTGCGACAGGCCCAAGGCGGCCTGCATTTCGGTCATGCGGTAGTTATAGCCCAGCGCGATCTGCTGGTAATACCACGGCCCATCGGGCGCTTGGGTCATTTCCGACGGGTCGCGGGTGATTCCGTGGCTGCGCGCCAATTCCATCGCGCGGGCCAAGGCCGGGTCTTGGGTCGTGGCCAGCCCACCTTCGGCGGTGGTGATGATCTTGACCGGATGAAAGCTGAAGACGCAGATGTCGGAATGACGGCAATCGCCGACCGGGCGGCCCTGATAGGTGGCGCCGATGGCGTGGCTGGCATCTTCGATCACCCGCACGCCATAGGTTCGGGCCAGCGCGCCGATGGCCGCCATATCCGCCGATTGGCCGCACAGATGCACCGGCACGATCACCTTGGGCAGACGCCCCGCCTTGGCCGCCGCGGCCAGCTTTTCCGACAGGGCGGTCGGGCACATCGTATAGCGCACCGGATCGATATCGACGAAATCGACCGTGGCCCCGCAGTAAAGCGCGCAATTGGCGCTGGCGACAAAGGTGTTCGGCACGGTCCAGAGGAGATCGCCCGCGCCCAAGCCCAAGGCCATGCAGGCGATGTGCAGGGCCGATGTGGCCGAATTCACCGCCACCGCATGCGCGGCCCCGCACCACTGGGCCACGGCCACCTCGAACGCGGGAACGGCGGGCCCTTGGGTCAGGTAATCGGATTTCAGAACCGCCTCGACCGCCTTCAGGTCCGCCTCGTTGATATCCTGACGGCCATAGGGGATCATGTCAGATGGCCCCGATCTTGGCTTGGTTCAGGGTGATCCAGTCGGACAATTCCGCCTCGGTCATCCAGGCGCCGTTGTTGTCGCTGGCATAGATGAAGCCGTCGGGCACCTTGACCCCATCCTTGATGCGCAGGGGGCTTGCCGACCAATTGTGGATCGCCGGCAAAATCTTGAAATGTTCGGGATATTCATAGGTATGAGGGGCGTCTTCGGGCCCGATCATCTGTTCGTGCAGCTTTTCGCCCGGACGGATGCCCACGATGTCATGCGTGGCCTTTGGGGCGACTGCGTTGGCGATCTGGGTGATGGTCATCGACGGGATCTTTTTCACATAGATCTCGCCGCCCTCCATATCTTCGAAGGCATGCCAGACCAGTTCGACGCCCTGTTCAAGGCTGATCATGAACCGGGTCATGCGGGGGTCGGTGATCGGCAACACGCCCTTGTCGCGGATCGACAGGAAGAACGGAATGACCGACCCGCGCGACCCCATGACATTGCCATAGCGCACGACCGAGAACCGGGTGCCATGTTCGCCGCCGTAGGAATTCGAGGCAACGAACAGCTTGTCCGATGCCAGTTTTGTGGCGCCATAGAGGTTGATCGGGCTGCTGGCCTTGTCGGTGGACAGCGCCACGACGCGCTTGACCCCGCAATCGATGGCGGCATCGATCACATTCATCGCGCCGTTGACGTTGGTCTTGACGCATTCAAAGGGGTTGTATTCCGCCGTCGGCACGATC
Source organism: Paracoccaceae bacterium (assembly GCA_023263735.1). Taxonomy (GTDB): domain Bacteria; phylum Pseudomonadota; class Alphaproteobacteria; order Rhodobacterales; family Rhodobacteraceae; genus Pseudotabrizicola. The sequence continues at coordinate 3,106 of JALQUQ010000203.1, forward strand.
TTGGTGGCGGCGGCATGAACCACGTAATCGACGCCCCGAAACGCCCGGTAAAGCCGCTCGCGGTCGCGCACGTCGCCAATGAAAAACCGCACGCGTTTGTCATTGCCGTAAAGCTTGGCCATTTCCCACTGTTTCATTTCATCCCGGCTGAGGACGATGATTTTCTTGGGGTTATAGCGCTCGAGTGTCATCGGGATGAAAGCGTGGCCAAATGAGCCCGTGCCGCCGGTCACAAGAATCGTCGAATTTGAAAGCATCGGGTCACGTTCCCCTGGGGCCGGGGCGAGTTCCGGCACTTCAATCGCCCTGTATATCCGCGATCATCGGGACAATTTCAATGGCGGGTGCCAGATATAATGGCCGTCAGGCCCGTGTAGGTGCGGTCTGCCGCCCCCGATTGGCCCGCAGAAAACGCGCCCGCCGCCTGCCCCATGCGCTGGCGCTGTTCGCGATCTTGCAGCAGGCCCAGAAGTCGCAGGCGCAAGGCCTCGGCCGTGGGCAGGCTTTCAAAGGCCCCCATCCGGGCGGCGGGTTCGGCGGCAAAGGCAATGCCATAGATGCTGGGCCCCATCAGCACGGGTTTGCCAAAGGCCATCGGCTCCATGATGTTGTGCCCGCCATGATCGACCAGTGACGCCCCGACAAAGACCAGATCGGCCACCGGGTAATAGGCGTTCATCTCGCCGATGCTGTCGCCCACGATCACACGGATATCGGGGGCGATCGGGGCCGCCATCCGGGCCCCCAGATCGCTGCGCCGGACAAGGGGCAGGCCCCTATCGGCAAGACTTTGCGCGACGGCGGCAAACCGCTGCGGGCTGCGCGGCACCCAAAGCACGCCCAAACCCGGATCATCGGCCAAAAGGGCCTGCACCATGGGGAGCAGGATCGGCTCTTCGTCCTGCACCGAAGAGGCGATCATCACCACCCGCGCCACCGACCAGTTGCGCCGCAGGGTTTCGGCCATGGCGCGGTGGGCCGGGTCGATCCATTGATCGTATTTCAGTTCGCCCACGACCGAAATCCGTTCGGGGGCCACACCCAAGGACAGATAGCGTTGGCGATAGGCCTCGGTCCGGGTGAAGATATGGGTGAATTCGCGGTAAAGCGTCAGCAGATGGCGGCGCAGCCATCCCTTTTTGGTCATCGACTTTTCAAGCAGATTGCCATTGGCCATGACCATGGGAACCCCCCTGCGCCGCGCGCCAAACATCATCGCGGGCCAGATCTCGATTTCCATCACCACGCCCACCACGGGCCGGGCCCGGGCCAGAAACAGCCCCACGGCCCAAAACAGGTCAATCGGCATATAGCGGTGGGTGATGCCCGGATCGTTGGGAAAGAGGCGATGCCCCTCTTCCAGCCCGGCGGGGGAGAGATGGGTCAAGAGCACCGGATGGCCATCGGTCCGCAGCCGCCGGATCAAGGGGCTGGCGGCCCGCGTCTCGCCCAGCGAGGCGGCATAGATCCAGACCGCGCCCTTGGGGCCAACCGGGCCCAAGCCAAAGCGCTCTGCCAAGCCGCGCCAATGCCCGCGTTCCTTGATGCCGCGTTTGACCAAGAGCAAAAGGATCAGCGGCAGGCCCAGATGCATCAGAATCTGCACCAGCAGATATGACAGCCATGTCCCCGCAGAATGCGCCGGTTTGGGGGCAGTGTGATCAGGGCTGGGCAAGGTCGTCGTCCGATCCGGCGAGGGGGCTGTGCTGGGGTTCCTTAGTGGCAGAGGGATGGCCGCGTCAATCGGCGCGCGTGCTGGGCCCTGGTGGGATGGGGGGGGCCGTGGCGGGGCCGCCCGGATCAGACCGCCAATGTGGCCTGCACCGCGCGTTGCCAGCGGGCGTATTTGGCCGCACGGCTGGCCGGCTCCATTCCGGGTTCGAACCGCTTTTCCAGCGCCCATGTCTTGGCGAAATCATCGGGCGGCGGCAAGAGACCGGCCTGATAACCCGCCAGATAGGCCGCGCCCAGCGCCGTAGTTTCGGTCACCACCGGACGATCGACCGGGGCCCCCAGAATATCGGACAGGAATTGCATGGCCCAATCGCTGGCGGTCATCCCGCCATCGACGCGCAGCACGCCATCGACCGCCGCCCCCCAGTCCGCACGCATCGCCTCAAGCAGGTCGCGGGTCTGG
>JALQUQ010000204.1 GCA_023263735.1 Paracoccaceae bacterium
CGTTGATCACCTGCAACCGGCCATCGACCGTGGCGGCGATCTCTTCCAGCGCAGGAATGCAGCGCGGGTCTTTTTCCACCGCCAGAACCCGGCGCGCGCCTTCGGCCAACAGCCCGCGCGTCAGACCCCCGGGGCCGGGGCCCACTTCCAGCACATCCGACCCGGTCAAATCTCCTGCCATCCGCGCGATCTTGGCCGTCAGGTTCAGGTCCAGCAGAAAGTTCTGACCCAATTGCTTTTTCGCCACCAGATCATGGGTGCGGATCACGTCGCGCAGGGGGGGCAGGCCGTCGATGGTTCCCATGGGGCTTCCTTTGGCGTTGGCGCCTTAAAGGCGGCTCTTTGCCATGTGCCACGCCATCCGGGCCGCTGCAACCGTGCTGTCAGGCAGGGCAACGCCTTTGCCCGCGATGTCAAAGGCCGTGCCGTGATCGGGCGAGGTGCGGATGAAGGGCAGGCCCAGCGTCACATTGACCCCGCCGTCGAAATCCAGTGTCTTGATCGGGATCAGGGCCTGATCGTGATAGGCGCAAACGGCAGCGTCATAGCTGGCCCGGGCGCGGGCGTGAAACATCGTATCGGCGGGCAGGGGGCCAACGATGGCCATCCCCTCGGCCCGCAAACGGGCGATCACCGGGGCCATGACGCGGGCGTCTTCCCATCCCATCGCCCCGCCTTCGCCCGCATGGGGGTTCAGCCCCGCAACCGCGATCCGGGGATCGACGATGCCAAAATCCCGGCGCAGGCCCGCGTGGGTCAGCCGGATCGTCTGTTCCAACAGTGCGGGCGTCAGGGCCCCCGGCACCTCGGCCAAGGCGATGTGGATCGTGGCCGGCACCACCCGCAACAGCGGTGAGGCCAGCATCATGACCACGGGCACATCCCCCGCCAGATGGGCCAGAAACTCGGTATGACCGGGAAAGGCGAAACCCGCCCCGTCTTTCAGCGCCTTTTTGTGGATCGGCGCCGTCACCACACCCGCCGCCTGACCCGATTGGGCATAGGCGACCGCGCGTTCGATCACTTGCACCACGCCCGCCGCATTTTCGGCCACCGGTTGGCCGGGCGGGTTCGGGGCCGCGAAATCATGGCGCAACACGGGCAAGACACCGGGCGCAACCGCCCCGGCCTGATCGGGCGAAGACACCTCTTGCAGGGGCGTGCCCGCCGGCAGATGGCGCGGATCGCCCAGCCAGACCAAGGGCACCTCGGCCCCCAAAATGGCGCGCACCTTGGGGGCAAGTTCGGGGCCCACCCCTGCGGGTTCGCCGCAGGTCAGGATCAGCGGCAGGGGCAAAGCGGTCATTGCGTGACGATGATCGCCTCGGATCTCAGCTCTTCGAGCCAGAGTTCGGCGCGCTGGCCCAACTCGGCCGAGACCAGTTGATCGGCAATCGCCTTGCGGTCAACCGGGCCGGAATTGGCGGGGCTGCGGCTGCACAGCATCAGGAACACGCGCATATCGCCCCGCACGCGATCGGCCGAATATTCACCCGGGTCCATCTGCGACAGGGTGGCGGCGATATCGGCCGGAATTTGCGACACCGGCACCTTGGTCAGCGTGACGCGGCTGGCGGTCGTGCCTTTGTTTTCGGCGTAAAGATCGGTGCAGAAATCCACGCGGTTGTGGATCGCCTCGGCCTCGGCCAAGGCGTTGGGCGTGTTGGGGAACAGATATTCGGCATATTCCACCTCCAGATCCGGCGGCGGGGCGGTGGGGTCATCCTGAATGCCGCGCAACTGGAACAGCACGATTGCCTCGGGTGTGGCAATCGGGGCCGACAGTTTGCCCGGCTGCAAACCGATCACAGCGGCCACGACATCGGGCGGAATGCGGCTGGCCGGGGTCCAATCGAGACGCCCGCCCCGCGCGGCGGTGGGCGAGTCGGAATATTGCTGGGCTGCCTTGGCGAAATCCTCTTCGCTGCGGATTTCGCCGCGCAATTTGGCCGCCAGCGCCCGTTCATCGGTAGAATCGCCCTCGATTCGCAGCGTGATTTCCGACAGCAACAGTTGCGCCGCCGGTGCGCCCACCCCGCGGGCAATCGCCCGGTCGATCTCGACCTCGGAAATCGAAACACCTTCGCCGAATTTCGCCCGCACCAGATCGCGCCACATCAGGCCGCTGGCGACGAAATCGCGGAAGGTTTCGGCCGAAACGCCGCCCTGACCGATGGCCTCAAGGAATTGCTCGCCCGTCAGATTGGCGCGGGCGGCGAATTCATCCATCCCGGCCCGGATTGCATCGCCGGTCATTTTCAGGCCGACGCGCCGGGCTTCCCATTGGGCCAGACGGTCCTGGGTCAGGCCGCGCAGCGCCTCTTGTTCGATATCGCCGGGAAAGCGCAGCAGGGTCAGGAACAGCATTCGCTGATCCAGTTCATACTGGGTGATCACCATGCCGTTGATGTTCAGCACCGGGGCGAACATCCCGCCGCCCCCCTGAGCCAAGGCGGTATGAGCGGGGGCCATGGCCCCAAAGCTCAGCGTCGCCCCGATCAAAAGTCCGCGCGTCAAGGCACCCGCTTTGTGGGCTATCCCGTTTTGCCGGTTCTCTTTCATCGTTTTCATGCCCGCTGTCGTTCCCTGCAAATTCCATATCCAACCCGTGGGGCTGGCCGTTTACTCAGCGCCGACAGGTCCGCGAGGGACCGGCCAAGGCGCTGCCGCCAAATCCAATCAGGTCTATTGTCAGACCGAAATCCGTTGTCGGCTTTACACTAGTCGAGGATGTGAAACGACGCGAGACGGAAACATCCATCGAAATGCATTCGTTCTTGAACCTTAGACCCATGCCCGCCTTGTTGGCCCGGTTGGCCTGAAAGTCATAGCGCGCCTCGGTAAAGGCGGTCCAGCTTTCGTTCATCACATAGCGCCCGTTCACCGCCAATTCCGACGTATTTTTGGGGCGGTTCTCAGAGGCATCGGCCAAAGCCCAGACATACGACCCCGAAAGCCCATAGGTTTCCCCCGAATAGGCCAGCCGGGTTTCGGCCTTGGTCACCTTGGCCTTGCTGGCCAAGATCATGCGGTGGGTCAGCGAAAAGCCGTCGGCATTGGTCAGTTGCACCGCAGCCAACAGGTCAGACCGCTTGCCATCCAGACCCGAAGCGACCGAGAATTGCGCCGGGTCCAGCGTGCGGAACACGCGGCCCACGGCGGCACTGACGGTCCAGCCGTCGGGATTCATATGGGTATAACCAATCCCAAGGTTCAGGCGCGGCCCCCGTTCGCGCGCGTCGGACCCCGGAAAGCGGTTCAGACTGAACAGATTGCTTTCGTCGAATTCGACAAGGATCGAATCCTCGTTTTTCAACGTATCGGCGCGGGTCGGGGCCCAGACGGCCTGAAACACCGGTTCGATCAGATCGCTATGGCCATCAGCCCCCGACCGCATCCATGGCCAGCGCAATTCGACCGCGGCGGCCCCGCTGATCCGGGTGGTCGATCCGGCAAAGGTTGCATCCTGCGTCACATCGTAGACATCGGCCACAACCTCGCCCAAGGCCGAACCGACGATGCCCATGGGCAGGGTGACGTTGCGCCGCCAATCCAGTTTCAACGACACCCGCCGCACATCACGCCCATCGGCAAAGCCGTCGCCATCGCTGTCCAGCGGGGATTGCGACGACCGGTAATGGCCGTGGGTCTGGAATTTCAACCCGGCCTCGCCCCCCAAGATTCCCCCCGAAAAGCGGCGATGAAAGGTCAGGTCCGAAATGACCGAGGGCAAAAACGCATTCACATCGCCCGACCGGATCGATTTGAACCCGATCAAACGGCCCGAGATATATTCGTTGCGCCGCGTGCGCGACACTTCGATCCGGCTGTCCAACCGGTCTTTGGCGGGCAGGCCATAGTCCAAAAGATAGGCCGGGTCGCTGACATCTTCGCCCCGGAAGGTCAGCTTGAAATCGCGCGGCAGGTCAAAGGCCCCCGTCACCTTGAGGTAATGGCGGTTGACCCCGGGCAGCAAAAGATCGCGCGACACGGCACCGTCGATCTGCACCTCACCCGTGGCAAAGGCCTGCCGATAGCGCATTTCCAGCGAGCGGCCCGATTTCGACGACAGATAGGGCGTCAAGGTCAGGTCGCGATGCGGGCCCAGCGTGATGAAATAAGGGAGCTTGATCCCCGTTCCCAGCCCCGAGGTGGTGCGGATTTGCGGCATCAGAACGCCGGTCGCGCGCTTGAGCGTCGGGTCCGGCATCCGCAGGCGGGGGAAGTACATCACCGGAACGCCCGCCAGCCGAAAGGTGGCGCTGTCGAAAAAGATCTGCTGCTCGACCTGATCATGGGTCACGCGTTGCGCGCGGATTTCCCACAGCGGTGTCGGATTGCCCGCGCAAACCTTGCAGCTTGAGGCGACGACGTTTTCCAGCTGCGTATATCGCCCGGCTGTCCGCTCGACGCTGGAGGCCGCCATCTGCAATTGCCGGTTCAGAACCAGCCGGGCCGAGGTCAAGATCCCTTCGGTCAGATCGGCGGAAAGTTCGGCCATGGAGGCGATCAGGATCGTGTTTTCGCCATCGACCAGAACCATGGGGCCGGTGATCTGCAACTGATCCTTGGCGCGGTCAAACGTGATTTCCGTCGCGCGAAGTGTGCTGCCCTTGTAAAAAACCTCAACCGCGCCTGATGCGACCAGACGGCCCGCGCCATCGATGCGAACCTGATTGGCGACCAAGGCTGCGGGCATGGCCGCCCCATCCGCCGCGGCGACAGGCCGGCCTTGGGGCACAGCCGGGGCCGACCCGACAAAGGCAAGACCGGCCGCCAAAAGGAGGGGGGGAAGCCAACGCGCCATCAGCCATCCTCCAGATGAAGGACAAGCCCCATCGCGCAAAGCGTGGCGGCCACCGGGCTGGCCCAAGCGGCAAGGGCGATATGGATCTGGCCGTTTTCCCCCAGCACCTGCGCGAAATTCCGCAGGAAAAAAGATGAAAAACTCCAAGTGAATAGGCGCCAACGCCTTCGGCGACGAACATATAGCCAAGCTGGGAACAGGTCGAATAGGCGATGACGCGCTTGATGTCGTTTTGCACCAGACCAACCGTCGCGGCGAAGAAAGCTGTAGTAGCTCCGATCAATGTGACGAAGGTCGCCGCATGCGGAGCATGTTCGAAAATCGGCGAGAGTCGCGCAACCATGAAAACGCCGGCGGTGACCATGGTTGCTGCGTGGATGAGCGCAGAGAC
>JALQUQ010000205.1 GCA_023263735.1 Paracoccaceae bacterium
GGGGACCGGGCATCTGCATGACATCACCATGGTATCGCCCAGCTTTCTGGGGGACGATCTGGTCGGCTTTTTCGCCTGCACCGCCCATGTGGTGGACGTGGGGGGGCGCGGCTTTGGCGCCGATGCGAAATCGGTGTATGAAGAGGGGCTGCAAATCCCCATCATGAAATTTGCCGAACGCGGGCAGGTCAACCGCGAATTGGTGCGGCTGATCCGGGCCAATGTGCGCGAACCGGGGCAGGTGGTGGGTGATTTCCACTCGCTGGCGGCCTGCAATGATGTGGGGCACCGCCGTCTGATCCAGATGATGCAGGAAATCGGTCTGCGCGATCTGGATGGGCTGGCCGAATTCATCTTTGCCCGCAGCCGGGCCGCCACGTTAGAGCGGGTCGCGGCGCTTCCCAAAGGGGCGTGGGGCAATGTGCTGATGACCGATGGTCATGAGGCGCCGGTCAAGCTGATGGCCGAGGTGCAGATTTCCGAAGGGCGCGTGAATGTGGATTTCACCGGAACCGACGGGGTGAACCCCAAGGGGATCAACGTTCCGATCATCTACACCAAGGCCTATGCCTCTTACGCGCTGAAATGCGTGGTGGCGCCCGATGTGCCGAACAATTGGGCCAGCCTTGAACCCTTTACCGTATCGGCCCCCGAAAGCATCGTGAATGCCCCCCGGCCCGCGCCGGTGTCGCTGCGCCATGTGATCGGCCATATGGTGCCCGATCTGGTGCTGGGGGCCTTGGCCAAGGCGCTGCCCGGGCAGATACTGGCCGAGGGGGCGGCGGCGCTGTGGAACATCCACATGTCGGTGCGGCCCGTGGCGGGGGCAGCGGGACGGCGGGCGGAAATCCTGATGTTCAATTCGGGCGGGATGGGCGCGCGGCCGGGTCTGGATGGGCTGTCGGCAACGGCCTTTCCCTCGGGCGTGATGACGATGCCGATCGAGGCGACCGAGCAGACCGGCCCCATCGTGATCTGGCGCAAGGAATTGCGGCCCGATTCCGGGGGGGATGGGCAATATCGCGGGGGGCTGGGTCAGGTGATCGAGATCGAGCCCCTGCCGGGCCATGAATTCGATTTCTCGGCCATGTTCGACCGGGTGGGCCATGCCGCCCTTGGGCGCGAGGGCGGGTTGCCCGGCGCGGCCGGTGAGGTGGGGCTGGATGACGGCACCAAACTGCGGCCCAAGGGATGGCAGCATGTGCCCCAAGGGCGTCGTTTGGTGCTGAAAGCCCCGGGTGGGGGTGGGTTTGGCGATCCGACGCGCCGCGATCCATCCGCGCGCGAGACGGATGTGCGCCGTGGATATGTGACCAAGGATCGGTGATCTTGGGCCGGGGGCGGTGGATCACCGTCCCCGGACGAAGTTTCGAGCAATGACGTTCAAGACCAGAGAAGGCAAAGCGATGACCGCACCGCGTTTCGACACCCTTTTGCTGACCGGGGCCGCTGGCCGGTTGGGCACGCATCTGCGCCGGGGGCTTGCCCCCCTGTGCCGCAAGCTGATCGTGGCGGATCGGGTGCCGGTTCAGGATCTGCGCGCCCATGAAGAAGCGCTGTGCTTTGACCTGTCAGACCGTGCCGCGGTGCAATCGGCCTGCGCGGGCGTCGAGGCCATCGTTCACTTTGGCGGTGCGCCCTTGGAATGTGCGTGGGACGATATCCTCGAGTCGAACATTCGCGGCAGCTATCACGTGTATGAGGGCGCGCGCAAAGCCGGGGTCAAGCGCGTGGTCTATGCCAGTTCGGTGCATGCCATCGGCTATCATCGGATCGAAGACCATATTGACGCCTTGGCCCCGCATCGGCCGGACAGTCTCTATGGCCTGTCGAAATGCTTTGCCGAGGATCTGGGGCGGCTTTACTGGGACAAATTCGGGATCGAAACCGTGGCCTTGCGGATTTTCTCGTCCTTTCCCGAATTCACCGACCGGCGGATGCTGTGGTCCATGCTGACCTTTGACGATTGTATCCGGTTGGTTCAGGCCAGCCTGACCGCGCCACGTGTGGCCCATTCCATCGTTTTCGGCACGTCGGACAACCGCCATCAGATGGTGGATAACCGTCTGGCGGGGCATATCGGCTTTCATCCGCAGGATTCGACCGAAGAATTTCGGGCCGAGGTCGAGGGGCGTTTGAAAGCCGCCGATCCGCGCGATAAAGCGGTGGAATACTTGGGGGGATGGTTCGTCAATCTGGGCCACCCCGATGATGAGGGAAAGACATGAAATCATCTTATGACGTGGTGATCGTCGGCGGCGCGGTGATCGGCTCGTCTGTGGCCTATTTCCTGATGAGCAACCCCGATTTCAACGGGTCAGTGCTGATCGTAGAGCGCGACGCCAGTTTCTCGCAAGCCTCGACCTCGCTTTCGGCGGCGTCGATCCGCACGCAGTTTTCCAATGCGATCAACGTCAAGATCAGCCAGTTCGGACTAAGCGTGATCAAGGACTTTGGCCCGTTGATGCAGGTCGAGGGGCAGCCGAAGCCCGACCTGAATTTCCACGAAAGCGGCTATCTGTTTTTGGCCAACACGCCCGAACAGGCGCAGATCCTGCGCGAAAACCATGCGGTGCAAAAGGCCTGTGGTGCCGATGTCGTGCTGTGGTCACAATCCGAACTGGCCCATGCGTTTCCGCATCTGCGCGTCGATGATGTGCTTTTGGCCAGCTATGGTCTGTCGAACGAAGGCTGGTTCAACAATTCGGGCCTGATGAACGGAATGCGGGCCAAGGCGCGCGATCTGGGGGCCGATTACGTGGTGGACGAGGTCGTGGCGATTGACCGCGAGGGCGCGCGCGTGACGGGCGTCACCTTGAAATCGGGGGCGCGCATTGCGGCGGGGACGGTCGTCAATGCCAGCGGCCCAAGGGCTGCGAAAACCGCGCGGATGGCGGGGCTGGATGTGCCGGTCGAACCGCGCAAACGCACGTTGTTCGTGGTCGATTGCGCGAGATCGCCCGAAGGATCGTCGCGGGTTCGGGGGGGGCGGCTGCCCTTGATGATCGACACCACGGGCGTTTTCATCCGCCCCGAGGGGCGCTATTTCCTGACGGGTTGCCCGCCGGTGACCGACCCCGGCGTTGACTGGGACGATTTCTCGCCGCGCCATGAGGAATTCGAAGAGATCATCTGGCCCGCGCTGGCCGAACGGGCCGAAGCCTTTGAGGCGTTGAAGGTGGTGAACATGTGGGCGGGTCATTACGACTTTAACACGCTGGATCATAACCTGATCGTGGGCGCGCATCCCGAGGTGAGGAATTTCATCTTTGCCAATGGATTTTCGGGCCACGGTTTGCAGCAGGGCCCTGCGGCGGGGCGGGCGGTGTCCGAGCTGATCATCTATGGCGGCTACCGCACGCTTGATCTGAGCGAGGTGGGGTATGAACGGATCGTCGAAGGCCGACCGTTCCTTGAGAAAGCGGTGATCTGATGTGAGCGGTCGCATCCGGCCCGAGATGCCCGGCGATCCGCCGCGTCTGCCGCCGCTGAATGCGGCCCGGGTCTTTGCGACCGTGGTGCGACGCGGCAGCTTTCGGGCGGCCGCCGATGTGCTGCGGGTGTCTCCTCAGGCGATCAGCCAGCAGATCAAGGGGTTGGAAGATATGCTGGGCGTTGCGCTGTTTCTGCGCAAGGGGCGGACGATCGAACCGACCGAGGCGGGCCGCACCTTTGCCCATCATGTCGATGCGGCGCTGGAGGAACTGGCCGAAGGGGTGCGTCGGGTGACAGGGCCGGTGGCGCGCCACCGGATCAACGTCAATGCCAGCCCCTATTTCGCGACGCGCTATCTGCTGGATCGGCTGGGAGATTTTCGGCAAACCCTGCCGGGCGCCGATCTGCGGCTCACCACGATTGTCACCTTGCCCGACTTTGTGGCCGATGATGTCGATGTGGCCATCCAATGGGGGTTTGATGGCTGGAAACCCTATGAGGCCAAGCTGTTGTTGCCCGATTACAAGGATATCTGTTGCACCCCCGATCTGGCGGCGCGGCTGCACAGCCCGCAGGATCTGCGGGGGGTTCCGTTGATCCAACCGGTGTTGGGGGCTGATCTGTGGCGGCAGGTTCTGACCCATCTGGGCGCGGGCGAAGAGGGCGTCGGTCAGGATTTGCGCTTTGCCGATGCGGCCACGATGCGGCGGGCGGCGGTGGCCGGTTTGGGCGTGGGGCTGATTTCCGAGGTGGATGCCGAAGAAGACCTGCAATCCGGCCGTCTGGTGGCGCCCTTTGGGCGGGGGGTCATGCGCGGCATGCCGCCCGCGCAGGTGCCGGGGTTTTACCTTGTCTTGCCCCGGTCGCACCGCCGTGTGCGGGCCATTGCAACCTTTTGCGACTGGATCGTGGCGCAAGATTGGGAACGGAGTTAAGGGGGGAGACATGGCAAAGGCTTTGGTGACGGGGGCCACGAACGGGATCGGGCGCGCCATCGCGGTGGCGCTGGTCAAGGCGGGCTATGCGGTGACGGGCACCGGGCGCAATCCCGACCGGCTGGCGGCCCTGTCGGCGCTGGGCATCACCCCCTTGGCCCTGTCGATGGACCGCCCCGATGAGATTGCGGCGGCGCTGGAGGGGCACCGCTTTGACGTGCTGGTCAACAATGCGGGGATGATGCCGCCGCTGGGCCATTTTGCCGAAAGCGATTGGGAAGATGCGGCGCGCACGGTGGCGGTGAACCTGCTGGCCCCGATGGCGGTGACCCGCGCGATCCTGCCCGATATGGTGGCGCGCAAGGGGGGGCATGTGTTTTTCGTGGGCTCGATCGCGGGGCATACGCCCTATGCCAATGTGGCGGCCTATTGCGCGACCAAGGCGGGGATCGGGGCCTTTGCCCAGTCGCTGCGGCTGGAAGTGGCGGCGGCGGGGGTGCGGGTCACGGAAATCGTGGCGGGCCGGGTTGAAACCGAACTTTACATCGACATCCTGTCCCCCGAAGCGCGGGCGGCGATGTATGCGAACCAGACCGGCCTAAAGCCCGAAGATGTGGGGGCCATGGTGGCGGCGGTCTTGGCCTTGCCGGCCCATGTGGATGTGACGCGGTTCGACATCAATCCAACCCGGATCGGCACGCCCACGGGCACGAAATAACGCGGGGGGGAAGGGCCCCATACGGCGGCGCATGGTGGCGCCCCTGTGCGAGATCAGCGACGCAAATTGCGCAGGAATTG
>JALQUQ010000206.1 GCA_023263735.1 Paracoccaceae bacterium
GTTGCCAGCCACGAAGGAAGCCCGCCGAACACCCGCGCCGAACCCGCGACAGATGCGGTATTCGAGACGATGGCGAGTTCGGTATCCTTCCTGATCTCGATCCCGCGCTTGAGGCGCGGGCGCGCGCCATCAGCCGCGATCTGCGCTGCCCGGTCTGTCAGGGGGAATCGATCGACGATTCCAACGCGCCGATCAGCCGCGATTTGCGTCTGGTGGTGCGCGAACGTCTGGTTGCGGGCGACAGCGATGACGAGGTGATCGATTTCATCGTCGCCCGTTACGGCGAATTCGTCCTGTTCACCCCGCGGGCCCAAGGGGCGAACCTGTTGCTGTGGCTGGCGGGGCCGGCGCTGTTGCTGGTGGGCGGGGCGGGGGCCTTTGTCTATACCCGTCGCCGTTCGACCGCGCGGCCCGCCACCGAGGGTCTGACCGCCGAGGAAGAGGCGCGTCTGGCCGAACTTTTGAAAAAGTGACGCGGCGTTTCGGTTCCCATTTGGCGCGGGCCGCCCTCACTATAGCCCAGCCAAAAGGAGCCGGACATGACCTATCAGACCATCCAGTTTGACCTGACCGATGATATCGCGACCCTGACCCTGAACCGGCCCGAGGTGATGAACGCGCTGTCGCGGCAGATGCGTCTGGAATTGCGCGATGCGCTTCACCGCGCTGAAACGGCGGCGCGGGTCATCGTGCTGACGGGCATGGGGCGGGCCTTTTGTTCGGGGCAGGATCTGGCGGATGCGGCCGATGTCTCGGCCATCGATCTGGAAACGGTGCTGCGCGATGAATATGAGCCGCTGCTCTTGGCGATCATGAATTGCCCCTTGCCGGTGATTGCCGCCGTCAATGGCACCGCCGCCGGGGCAGGGGCCAATCTGGCGTTGGCCTGCGACGTGGTTCTGGCCTGCGAAAGTGCAAGCTTTATTCAGGCCTTTACCCGTATCGGGCTGATGCCGGATGCGGGCGGCACCTATTGGCTCCCGCGGCAGGTGGGCCATGCCCGCGCCATGGGGGCGATGCTGTTCGCCGACAAGATCCCCGCCCGGCAGGCCAAAGAGTGGGGCATGATCTGGGATTGCGCCCCGGATGAAGGTTTCGCCGCCATGGTCGCCGCGCGGGCGGCGCATCTGGCCAAGGGGCCGACGGTGGCCTTTGGCGCGATCAAGACGGCCCTGCGGCATTCGGCCGACCATGATCTGCGCGCGCAACTGGCGCTGGAGGCGCAGTTGCAGGGCACCTGCGGCAAGACGCAAGATTTCCAAGAAGGCGTGACCGCGTTCCTTGAGAAACGCCCAGCCCAATTTCGGGGGCAATAATCCTTTGCTTTCCCAAAAGGCCGTGTAAAACCAAGCGATAAACTGCTTATTTTATCGGCTGAATTGATGTTCGTTTCGTTGCTTGACCGAATTTTGCGCCGTGGCATTACTTATGGCCGGCTTGAGGTGACATTTCCCGATGGGGCGGTGCGGGGCTATGGTCCCGGCTCCCCCGGTCCAAAGGCGCGGGTTGAACTGGCCGATCCCGCCTTGATCGCCAAAATCCTGATGAATCCGCAGATGGCCCTAGGTGAAGGCTACATGGACGGCGGCCTGCGATTTACCTCGGACGACGATATCCGCCATTTCCTGCAAATCGCGGTCATGTCGTCAAAAAGCGGGAAATTGCCCCTGCCGATGCGGATGGCCAACCGAATTCGGGTAAAGACAAAGGGCGTGATGCAGGCGAATACGCTGGCCAAATCGCGCCAGCGGGTGGCCCATCACTATGATATTCCCGATGCCTTTTACGGTCTCTTCATGGAAGAAGACCTGCAATATACTTGCGCCTATTTCCCCGCTGACGACATGACGCTTGAGGCGGCGCAGGCGGCCAAAATGGATCACATCGCGGCCAAATTGCGCCTGCGCCCCGGGCTGCGGGTGCTGGATATCGGGTGCGGTTGGGGCGGATTGGCGCTGCGTCTGGCGCGGCTTTACGATGTGCATGTGACGGGGGTCACCCTGTCGCCGGTGCAATTGGCCGCCGCGCAACAGCGGGCCCGCGCCCTCGGTCTGTCGGAGCGGGTCGAATTTCGGCTGCAAGATTACCGCCATGTGCCCGACCGTTTTGACCGCGTGGTCAGCGTTGGCATGATGGAACATGTGGGCCAGCCGCAATACCGCACCTATTTCACCAAGATCGCCCAGATTTTGAAACCCGATGGCGTGGGGCTGATCCATTTCATCGGCCGCTCCTCGCCGCCCGGTGTGCTGTCGCCGTGGTTTCAGAAATACATCTTTCCCGGCGGCTATTCCCCCGCCTTTTCCGAGGTGGTGCCGCAGGTCGAACGGTCGGGGCTGGCGGTCACCGATCTTGAGGTCTGGCGCGGCCATTACGACCGCACGCTGCGCCATTGGCAGGACCGCTTTCGCCGCAACGAAGATCAGGTCCGCGCGATGTTTGATGACCGGTTCATCCGCATGTGGTGGTGGTATCTGATCGCGTCCGAGGTCAGCTTTACCCATATGAACCACGTGCTGTTTCAGATGCAGATCGCCCATGATCCCGCCGCCGTGCCCCGCACGCGCGCCTATCTGCATGGGGGGGCATGATGCAGGATCATCGCGACGATCTGGTGATTTCCTATTACCGCGTGCGGCAGGTGCTGGGCTATGCGGGGCTGTCCTTGCCCATCTTTCTGGTGGTGGGCGGGCTGTTGAGCCTTGGCGGCATCGAACCGTCGATTTCGGATTATTACCATACGGTTCTGCGGGATATCTTTGTGGGGATCATGACGGCGATTGGCCTGTTTCTGATCGCCTATCCCGGCCATCACCGCACCGATCAGGACCGCTTGTCCGATGACCGCATCACCACCCTTGCCGGGATCGCGGCGATTGGGGTGGCGTTTTTCCCCAATGAATATCACGTGAAATCCGAAGCGTTTGAAAGCCCCCTGCAGATGTGGCTGGGCCATACCCACGCCAGTTGGGGGCATTACGGTTCGGCCATCGTGTTCTTGTTTCTGCTGGGGCTCTTGTGTCACAACCGCTTTGCCCGCACGGCGAAACCCTGGCGGCGGCGGATTTACCGCGCCTGTGGCAAGGTGATCTGGGCCATGACCTTGGGCGTGATCATCGCCAGCTATTTCAAGATCCGCGGCCCCGCAGGGCCACAGGCGGTGGTGAACGACTATTATCTGGTCTTGTGGTTCGAGGCGGTGGCAATCTGGGCCTTTGCCGTGTCTTGGCTGACCAAGGGGCGGGCCGAGCTGGCCCTTGCCCGCATTGGTGCGCATCTCCGGCCTGCCAAGGCGCCTGCCGGAGAGTAGGGGTCAGTGCCCGCGCGACAGGGCCGCAACGCCGGTGCGGGCGATTTCCTTCAGGCCCAGCGGGCGCATCAGTTCGGCAAAGGCGTCGATCTTGTCGGGCAGGCCCGTCATTTCGAACACAAAGCTTTCCAGCGTGCTATCGACCACATTGGCGCGGAAAATCTCGGCCAAGCGCAGGGCCTCGATCCGGGCCTCACCTTTGCCCGCCACCTTGAACAGCGCCAATTCGCGCTGAACGCTGGGGCCTTCGGCGGTCAGGTCGTGGACGGCATGCACGGGGACCAGACGGCTCAGCTGCGCCTCGATCTGGTCGATCACGGCGGGCGTGCCCCGGGTGACGATGGTGATGCGCGAGCGGTGGCCGGTGTGATCCACCTCGGCAACCGTCAGGCTGTCGATGTTATAGCCCCGACCGGAAAACAGACCGATGACACGGGCCAGAACGCCGGGTTCGTTTTCGACGATCACGGCCAAGGTGTGGGATTCCTCCACTTGGCTGTGGCTGTCGCGCAGGTCATAGGCGGAATGGCTGGTCGAGCCCTTTTTGATATTTAGCGGTGACATTGCAGTCCCTGTCTTTTCTATCTGGGGAAAAGGGGCCGGGGCGTGAACCACCCCGGCACATCCAATCAAACAAGCGTTGCGCCCGCACGGAAGGCCTCGGCATCGGCCGACAGCAGCATCTCGTTATGCGGTTTGCCCGAAGGGATCATGGGGAAGCAGTTTTCGTGCTTTTCCACCAGGCAGTCAAAGATCACCGGGCCCGGATATTTGATCATTTCCATGATCGCATCGTCCAGATCCTTGGGATCGCTGCACTTGATGCCCTTGGCGCCAAAGGCTTCGGCCAGCTTGACGAAATCGGGCAGGCTTTCCGACCACGAATGGCTATAGCGTTCGCCATGCAGCAATTCCTGCCACTGGCGCACCATGCCCAAGCGTTCGTTGTTCAGGATGAACTGTTTGACCGGGGCGCGGAATTGCATCGCCGTGCCCATTTCCTGCATGTTCATCAGCCACGACGCCTCACCGGCGACGTTGATCACCAAAGCCTCGGGATGCGCGATCTGCACGCCAATCGAGGCGGGCAGGCCGTACCCCATGGTCCCCAACCCGCCCGAGGTCATCCAGCGGTTCGGATCTTCGAACCCCAGGAATTGCGCGGCCCACATCTGATGCTGGCCCACTTCGGTGGTGACATAGCGGTCCATGCCCTTGGTCAAGGCCTCAAGACGCTGCAGGGCATATTGCGGCTTGATGGTCTTTTCCGCCGGGGTATAGGCAAGGCAATTGATCTTGCGCCAGTCGTCGATCTGATGCTGCCACTTGGCCAGACCGTCCTTGTTGACCTTGCGGCCCCGCGCCTTCCAGATCCGCAACGCATCTTCCAGCACATGGGCCACATCGCCCACGATCCCCAGTTCGACCCGGATCACCTTGTTGATCGAGGAGGGGTCGATGTCGACATGCACTTTTTTCGATTTCGGGCTGAAATCGGCAATCCGGCCGGTAATGCGGTCATCAAACCGCGCGCCGATGTTCAGCATCAGGTCGCATCCGTGCATCGCGAGATTGGCCTCATAAAGCCCGTGCATCCCCAGCATGCCGATCCAGTTCGCCCCGCTTGCCGGATAGGCGCCAAGGCCCATCAGGGTTGAGGTGATGGGAAAGCCCGTCGCCTCGACAAACTCGCGCAGAAGCTGGCTGGCTGCATTTCCCGAATTGATGACGCCGCCGCCGGTATAGAACAGCGGCCGTTCGGCGGTTTCCAGCATTTCCACCATGCGGGTGATGGCCTCGATATCGCCTTTCACGCGCGGCTGGTAATGATCCACCTTGGCCTTGGGCAT
>JALQUQ010000207.1 GCA_023263735.1 Paracoccaceae bacterium
CCGCGCGATGTGCAGGCGGGCGATGTGCTTTTGGGGCTGAAATCCTCGGGCGTGCATTCGAACGGCTATTCCTTTGTGCGTAAGGTCGTCGAACTTTCGGGTCTGGGCTGGGATGCCGATTGCCCGTTTGGAGAGGGCACGCTGGGCGGTGCGCTGCTGGCGCCGACGCGGCTCTATGTCAAACAAGCTTTGGCGGCGGTGCGGGCAGGGGGCGTGCATGGCTTTGCCCATATCACCGGCGGCGGCATCACGGAAAACCCGCCGCGCGTGTTGCCCGAAGGGTTGGCCTGCGAAATCGATCTGGGCGCATGGGAGTTGCCTGCGGTGTTCCGTTGGCTGGCCACGACCGCCAACATGTCAGAGCCTGAGCTTCTGAAAACCTTTAACTGCGGCGTCGGGATGATGATCGTGGTGGCGGCCGACCGCGCAGCCGAGATCACGGCCCTGCTGGAAGGTCTGGGCGAAGAGGTGGTTCAACTGGGCCGCATCATCGAAGGCAAGGGCGATGTCGTCTACAAGGGGCGTCTGCTGTGACCCGCGTTGCCATCCTGATTTCGGGGGGTGGCTCGAACATGGTCAAGCTGGTCGAGGCAATGCAGGCCGAAGGCTTTGCATCGCCGGTGCTGGTGGGGTCGAACGACCCCATGGCCAAGGGGCTTGAAAAGGCCCGTGCCATGGGGGTTGAAACCTTTTCCGTCGATCATCGCGGTTTTGGCAAGGATCGGGCGGGGTTCGAGGCGGCACTGAGCGCCCATTTGCACGAAGCCCGGCCCGATGTGGTCTGTCTGGCGGGGTTCATGCGGGTGCTGACCCCGGATTTCGTCCGCCAGTTTCAGGGAAGGATGCTGAACATCCACCCCTCGCTGTTGCCGAAATATCCGGGCCTGCACACCCATCAGCGCGCCCTAGAGGCCGGAGATGCCGAGGCCGGTTGCACCGTGCATGAGGTGATCGCCGAATTGGATGCGGGCCCGATGCTGGGGCAGGCGCGGGTGCCGGTTCTGGCCGGGGACAGCGCCGACGATCTGGCCGCGCGCGTGCTGGTTCAGGAACATCGTCTCTACCCCGAGGCGCTGCGCCGTTTCGTGGCGGGCAATCGTCACTTCTTTAGCCTTTGATCTGGGCCCGGTGCGACCGCCTTGGCGGGGATCGCGCCCCCCAAGGCCCGGCCACGCCGCTTGCGCGCCTTTCACCTATGGCATTTCGCGTTTTTTCTTTTCAACTCATGGATTGCTGCCTATAGCGGAATTGAACCTCTGCGGGATGCCCCCGCGCCTGAAGGAAAGACACGGATTGTGCGCACGATAACGACGACCCAAGAGCTGGCCGCCTTTTGTGAACTGGCAAAGGCCGAGCCCTATGTGACCATTGATACCGAATTCCTGCGCGAACGGACCTATTGGTCCAAGCTGTGTCTGATCCAAATGGCCTTGCCCGTGAAAACCACATCCGGGCAACCCGGTGAGGCGGTTCTGGTCGACCCGATCGAGGGCAGCGAGATGAGCATGGAGCCGCTCTATGACCTGTTCCGCCACGAGGCGACGGTCAAGGTGTTCCACGCCGCGCGGCAGGATCTTGAGATCTTTTTCGTCGAGGGCAATGTTTTTCCGGTTCCGCTGTTTGACACGCAAATCGCCGCGATGGTCTGCGGTTTTGGCGAACAGGTCGGATATGAGACCCTTGTGCGCAAGATCGCCAAGGAAAGCCTGGACAAAACCAGCCGCTTTACCGATTGGTCGCGCCGCCCGCTGTCAAATGCGCAAAAGGAATATGCCTTGGCCGATGTCACCCATTTGCGGGTGATCTATGAATGGCTGGCGGCGCAACTGAACAAGAACGGCCGGGCGCGTTGGGTGGCAGAAGAGTTGAACGTGCTGACCGATCCGGCCACCTATACGGTGCTGCCCGAAGATGCCTGGATGCGGGTCAAGACGCGCACCACCTCGGGCCGGTTTCTGGCGGTGGTCAAGGAACTGGCGCGCTTTCGCGAAGAATATGCGCAAAAGAACAACGTGCCGCGCAGCCGCGTCATGAAAGACGATGCCCTTTTGGAACTGGCCTCGACCCGTCCGCAAACCTCCGAAGAACTGGGCCGGTCGCGGATGCTGATGCGTGAGGGGCGCAAGCCTGAAATCGCCGATGGCATTCTGGCGGCGGTCAAGGCCGGAATGGCGATGCGCGCCGAAGACATGCCCAAGGTCGATACGCAAAACAGCAACATTCAGGTCAACGGCGCGTTGGCCGATCTGCTGCGCGTCTTGCTCAAGGCCAAGTCCGAAGATCTGGGTGTGGCGCCCAAACTGATCGCCTCGGCCTCGGACCTTGATGCGATCGCGGCGGGCGAACGTGAGGTTGAGGCGCTGAAAGGCTGGCGGCGCGAAGCGTTTGGCGATGATGCCCTGCGCCTGTGCAAAGGCGAAATCGCTTTGTCGGCCAAGGGCACCGAAGTGCGGGTGGTCCGGGTCTGACCCCGGACCGCTCGGCAGGTCAGCGCCGCGTGGACCGCGCGCTGTTCGCCCCCTGAACGGTGATCTTTGACACCGTTTCCAACCGGATGGTCGAAACCGTTGTCGCCACTGTCACCTCGCGCGAGCGGGGCGTGTTGACCGGCGTGTTGGTGACGGGCGGGTACAGCCGGAATTCCAACACCAGATGCGACGGATCGTCGGTTTCCACCTCAACCAGTTCGGCATCCCACCAGCCTTGGGACGGGGTGATCCCGGTGGCGCGCACGATGGCCCCGCCGGAATAGGGCTCGACACTCATCTGCGTCAACTGCTCGACCAGCAACCGGGGATCAGCGGGTTTCTGCCCCAACTGAACCACTTCGGCCGGTTGCGAGCGGCCAAACCAGTTGAACGGGTTCAGCTTTGAATTCCGCACGACACCGCAGGCGGAAACCAGCAATACAACAGAAAGTGCAAGCGTCAGCGAACGTCTCATCGGTCCATCCATTCTTGTCCTCCCTTGGGTAACTGATGGAAAAGGGTTTGAAAAGGCCGCGTGGGCAGTTCCGGGCGATTTGCGGGGATGCCAAGGCTGGACCTTTGCGCCAAGGCGCTTTACCACCTTGACCGGAACAGGAGACCGCCATGGCCAGCCCCGCCTTTGAAGACATTGCTGAAACCTTTGACTTTCTGGACGATTGGGAAGATCGCTATCGCCATGTGATCGAACTGGGCAAAGCGATGCCGCCCTTGGACGACAGTTTCAAGGTCCCCGCGCTCAAGGTCAACGGCTGCGCCAGTCAGGTCTGGCTGCGCCCCCTCCTAAACGGAGGTCGGTTCGATTTTCAGGGCGATTCTGACGCGATGATCGTGCGTGGCCTGATCGCCGTGCTGCACGCGCTCTATTCCGGCCTCACCTTGGCCGAAGTGTTGCAAGTCGATGCCTCGGCCGAACTGGGCCGCCTTGGCCTGAACGACCATCTGTCCTCACAACGCTCGAACGGCGTGCGCGCCATGGTCGAACGCATCCGCAGCATCGCTTCCGCCGGTTAAACCGGCGCGCAAGCCGCCTGCAACCAGCTCAGCGCCGGGGCAGAAACCCGGGCCGCCAGTTTATCCAAAACCTCCGCGTGATAGGCGTTCAGCCAATCGCGCTCGGCCTGCGCCAATTGCGACAAATCCAAAAGCCGACGATCAAACGGCACATAGGTCAAGGTTTCAAAGCAATATTGCGCGCGGTGGTCGCCCAGATCGGGCGCCTTTTGCACCACGATCAGGTTTTCCAACCGAATGCCAAAAGACCCCTCGCGGTAATATCCGGGCTCGTTTGACAAGATCATCCCCGGTTGCAACGGAACTTCCGAAATCCGGCTGATCCGCTGCGGCCCTTCATGCACGCTCAGAAACGCGCCGACCCCGTGGCCGGTGCCATGATCGTAATCCTGCCCCTCGACCCAAAGCGGAAACCGGGCCAGCGGGTCCAGATCGCGCCCGGCAAGCCCGACCGGAAAGCGCACCCGCGAAATCGCCATCATGCCGCGCAAAACGCGGGTATAGCAGGCCCGATGTTCGGCCGAGGGCACCCCCACCGGCACAGTGCGGGTGATGTCGGTCGTGCCATCGGGGTATTGCGCGCCCGAATCCACCAACAGAAGCGTATCGCCCTCGATCCGGCGGTTCGTCTCCTGCGTCACCCGATAATGGATGATCGCCCCATTGCCGCCCACCCCACAGATCGTGTCAAAGCTGATGTCATGCAGACAATTGGTGGCGCGGCGAAACCCTTCCAGCGCGCTCACCACCTCGATCTCGGTCAGACTGCCCTGGGGCTGGGCGTCCAGCCAACACAGAAACTCGACCATCGCCGCCCCATCGCGCAGATGGGCCGCGCGCATGCCTTGCAATTCGCCGGGCGTCTTGCAGGCCTTGGGCAATCGGCAGGGGTCGTCGCCCCAGACCACTTCGCCGCCCGCCCCCTCGATCGTCACCGAAACCGCCAGCGGCGCCGACTGTCGATCCACCCGCACCACGCCGCGCAGGGCTTGCAAAGCCGGCACAAAGGCCTCGATCGGGCACAGCCGCACGTCCGCTCCCAAATGATCGATCACCGCCGCCGACATCTTGGCGGCTTCGGCAAACAGATCGACCCGCCCATCGGCAAACAGAATGGCAAACCCGTGCAGAACCGGATTGCGCGGCACATCCGCCCCGCGCAGGTTCAACAGCCAACAGATCGAATCCGGCAAGGTGATCACCGCTGCCCCCTGCCGCGCCTTGGTCAAATCCGCCGCCAGCCGCGCCCGCTTTTCCGCATGCCCCGCCCCGGCCAAATCCTCAGGATGGTCGTGGTCGTCTTATTCGTCGAAAGCATGATCCAACTCGTGAAAAATGGAATCAATGGCTTCACCATCTACACACTCATCGTCGCCGTATATGACTACTACGACTACGACCACGGCAACAACTGCAACGACAATGACTGTGTAAGCCCACGTAGGTAATGATGAAGTGGTTGTAGTTGTGCTTTCTTCAGCCTTTTGTTGTTCTTCGATAGTAGAAGGGTTGGTAGCACTAAGTGCCAAAAATGACTAGAGTGTTCGGGCAAAGATCTACTCAAGAGCGGCTTTTTGCGTCATGAAGAGATAGCTTCAAATTAATTATTATAACTGACTAAACTCCGGCCGTGGGGTTTTGGGGTTTTGGGG